>JAFZYD010000020.1 GCA_017616475.1 Bacteroidales bacterium | reverse complement strand
GAACTTTTAATAAGTTTTGACAAAGATTTGCCTAGTGACTAGTAAATAACAAACGAGAGCTATGAAATGAATTACACTCACCCTGTTTGCTTTTGTCGCGATTGTTTCCTGTATGAATAATACTGCACCGAAACGCATTGTGACTGAGGTTCCAATAAAGTCTGAAGTGATGGGTGTTAAGCTTTGTGAGAAAAATAGTGAGAAGTCTATAAAAAGAGCAATCTCAAAGGAGGTCGGGAAAGAGATGGTAAGCAGTAGCCAAAAAAATGGAGTGGGCACAATTGTGCGAGTGCTTCCATTAGGTTTGGAGCTTATATTTGGAGGGTCTTCATGGCACTATGTTGACGTAATGCTAAATGAGGATAGCCAAGTTATTCAAATCTCACTGGTAGGCTCGTATGAAAGTATAGAGAGTGCAAAAGAACAGTTTGATGCTGTTGTACAGAAATACGAGCAGAAATACGGGAAAGGGAATGTTTATGCGGAAAAACAAGCTGTAATATGGACAGATGATACTAATACTGTGTTGCTAAACTATAATGAGTCAAGTGCGCTTAACGGAAGCGACCGCAGTTTCTGTACTCTCTGTTATTTGAATAATGAACTTTTTAAAGCCTTTGACAAAGCCAATATGTCCGATATCTAAGATTGTTGGTTGCTGCATTTTCTCCCCGCCAAAATGGTCTTCTTATGTGGCGACAGGAGGGGCTTCCTTTCGGGGGGTGTCCGGCTGCCGGCTTTCAGGGGGTGGCGGGTGGCGCCTGGGTTTCGGTATTTGGCCATTTGCGGCCGTGTGAGCATTTTGGCGGGCGGGGGCGTAGAGCGACGGGCGTAAAGGAGTCCGGAGCTTGAAGTTTTCAAAGGGCGGATCTTCGCCCAGGAAAACTTGCAAGCGCAGGCTTACGCCCGGCGCGGATCGTCGTATTTTTATTTGGCGGTGTCGCAAATGTGAGTATCTTTGCGGTAGGATTCGTCGAAGGGGAATTCGCGTAAGGGATGACAACCTTTTCAAGTTAACTTGATCCGAGCCTCATTGAAAGTCGCTACCTAGGCGGCTTTTATTTTTTGTATGGCGAGGTGATTATAGGGAGGAGGCGCAGAATTCTGCGCCGATGTTCCTGACAGCTTTGAATATTTTGGCAGTGGTTTTCTCTCCGGGGAATGAGACGCCGCTCTTGTAGGCTCGCATCTTGCTCTCGTTAATGCCGGCGTATTCTGCAAACTTGCTGACATTGATAAAATCAAAGTAGTTAAAGAAAGACGGAATGTCGTAACGATACTCGATGGCAATATCGTCTATTCCCGGGACGCTTTTGCCGTCGGCAACCTGCTCGGCAATCGCCTCATTGATGCTCAAGACAAAATCGGCCTTGGCGCTTGCCACAGAATCGCCAAATCCACCAAAGTAACTGTTGCCAAGATGGGCATCGGAATAAACGGAGAACTTGCCATCCGACCCCTTCTCTACAATTGCAAAGACTTTCATATTCTTCATAATACACACTATTAAATACCAGCCTGCTTTAAAATGCTGCTAAGGGTGCCTTGTGGTACCTCTCTTGATTGATGCCTTGGAACACGGAACTTTGCATCCGTTATAGGGGAATACCACACATCGTGTTCCTTCCCCGCTGACAATTCATAGCAGCCGTGTGATTTTAATAGCCGCTTCAACTCGCTCGTCTTCATATCACTATTAAAATAACGCTACAAAAGTAGCAAATTTGTTTCTTCTTTCCAATAGAATAGGCAACAATTTTGTTGCTTCGGAAAGGGGCAATAACAGTTCGTTTCATAGTTTGCGCTTCTGATTTGGAGAATTGGACAGGAGTCCTTACCTTTGTAATAACACCCGAACGGGGCCGACTATAGCACGTTCGTCGACCCCAAGGGTAATGGTTAGCGTATAACTACGATAACGACTACCCTAATAAAGAATAGTTTGAACATAAAGTTCTCAAAAGGGGGTTACGGGTACCTCACCATTAGGGGTCGGCTTGCCGGCTCCTTTTGTTTTGCTACTATTGCTTATTCTTCGGGTGTATGTCAATGAACATTTTGCCGCTAATATAGCCCGTGAAATGCTTCTAGCTGCGCATTATTCTCAAATTCTCACGAATTGTCGTCACATTTTTTTTCTGAAAAACAGCACCTTTTCCACAAACATAAATTGCTGTTTTGATGCGGGTGGCGTAGAGGCGCTTCCGGCAGTGTCGTTTCTAAAAACAGAAGTAATTTCGGCAGGTTTCTGGGAAATTTCCGTTTCGGGTGTAACTATTCATCAAATTTGACATCGATAGAATAATTATTAACCACTTTACATTTATGTAAAGTTTTTATACCTTTGTGCGATGAAAAAAAGAACGACGCTGGAACTAGTAGAACAATCAACAATGGACAGGACAACAGAGTTTGAGCTATTCCTTAGAAAGTTCGAACAAGAAGCCTCGCTTAATATGCGCATTGCCTATTGAGTCAGGCAACATTCGCCTTTACTGTTTGCGGATATCGGATGAGGTGCTAATATTAGGGAATGGCGGAGTTAAAGATGTGGGTAAGTATCAAGAAAGCGCTAAACTTTGTGGATATGCTCTTGATTTACAGAAATTTGACAAGTTGATAAGACAAGATATATCGGACGGTATCGTGGCAGTAGAGGAGAAGGAGTTAACAAATATTGAAGACAAAATATACTACATATGAAACACAACGAATCATATAGGCGGCAGTTAGACAAAGTGTCTCCTGTTGTGAAGCAAGAGATGGATTGGTCCTGCGCAATCATAGACAGGATTGACTATATTATCAAGCGAGACGGTATTACACAACGGGAACTCGCAGAGAGAATCGGCTGCAACGAAACCCAGATAACAAGGTGGACCAGAGGCTTTCCAAATTTCACACTTAGCTCGCTGGCAAAACTCTCCCAAGCACTCGGAGAACCACTCATAAAGGTTGTCGAAAAATGCGAAAGGTCGCTATGACAGTATGCTAGTTGTATTTGGCGGTGTCGCAAATGTGAGTATCTTTGCAGTAGGATTCGTCGAAGGGGAATTCGTTTGAAGGGATGACAACCCTCTCAAGGAAACTTGATCCGAGCCTCATTGAAAGTCGCTGCCTGGCGGCTTTTTTTATTTCAAAACAGAAATCTGTCAATAGTATCGTTTTTAATGTCCGGGGTATCACTATTTCTGTTACCCGGTTCATTACTAGATTATTGCCGAACTCTGCGGGCAGCGTCGTTTTTAAAAACAGAAGTAATTTCGGCAGGTTTTCGGGAAATTCCTGTTTCGAGTGTACTGATTAATCATATTTGCGATGATAGTTTATTTGTTTTTATTGTAATAAATATATTACATTTGCAATGAGAATACTGCTGAGGACTGCCGCTTATGATGTTTTTGTGGCTTCACTTCCAGAACAGGTTAGGAAGAAAGTAGAATATGTAACCAATATTCTCATCAATAGGACGGTTATTAACACCAAGTTTGTCAAGAAACTGGAAAATACCCCTTTCTATGAAATGAGAATTAGTATGGGGAATGAATATAGAGTTATACTGCTAGCCGTTGATAACACGAGTATTATAGAGGCCAAGCAAGTTATTATGCTCAACGGATTCGTGAAGAAATAGACAAAAGACTATAGCGCTCAAATACAATTAGCGAACAATATATTACAATCACTATCAGAGGAATAATCGACTTATGGAACATAAACTTGATATGAATAAGGTAAATCAGTTGCCTACGGTAAATGAGGAACTGGATAGTAAATACGGTAAGGAGGGGACTAGAAGCAGAGATGAGTTCAATGCCAAGACGCGCGCCTGGTACTATGCCGAGTGTCTCAAAGAAGCGAGAAAGAAGGCCGGGCTCACTCAACAAGATGTCGCCAAAAGAATTGGAAAGAAACGTGAATACGTGGCGCTTATCGAACGAGGGGAGACAGATATGCAACTATCAACGTTCATAATGATGAGCGAAGCCGTCGGGCTCCATTTTGTATTGACGTATTGATTGCACGGGGGACGCATTCTTTGTCGTTTCAGGGGAAAATTGTATATTTACGGGAAGTAACGAATTTTTTAACCCAATACAATAACAACAATGAAAAGAATCGTAACCCTTGTTGCCGCACTGGTGTGCTCGGCAGCCCTCTTTGCCCAGACAGCAACAATACCTGTGGTAAAAGAAATCGTAACAATCGAAAACGACAACACACACCAAATGATGGGTGTTGACAATATTCCGGTGGACGGCGTCAACCATTACTACCTTGACGTGGGGAATATGGGCATCGGTAATAAAATAGTCCAAATTGAAGTTGACCCCGTCTACAGACTTTATATCCCGCTTGGCGACAACCTTACAGACGCAATTAAAGCAATGGAGGAACTCAAAACCCTCTACAAGGAGCCCAAGGGAACAATGCGTGAAATACAAGGCAACTTCAAACCCTTCTTCCCCACACAGGAACTCGAAACAGTGAAAGTCTACAAACACAGACCTTTCCTGACCAACCAGCTCCAATTCGTAATTGAACGTGACGGATATCTGCGCGTAGCATACATAGACAGGGCGGACTTCAACAATATGCTGCGCGGCGTTAAACTCTACGCCAAACTGCACCCCTCAGAAAAGTAGAAACAATGAAAATCAAACACCTTCTTGTGGCTGCTGCCGCCGTGCTGCTGTCCGGCGCGACAATTTTTGCCCAGACTCCGGAAGAAATAGTTCAAAAAATGAACGCCGAAATGCGGCGAGGCGATGCCGAAGGCTTCGCTATGGACTTCAACATAAAGATGCCCATAGTGGGGACAATCCGCTCCCACAACCTGGTTCTCGGCGACAAAATGAGGACGGATATTTCCGGTAAAGACAAATCCTCTGTATGCTGGTCGGACGCCACCACAAAATGGACCTACGAAAACCAGACAGGGGAACTGATTATAGAAAACAAGACTCCTTCCGACAGCGACAACACCGACACCAAGGCCTTCGACAACATTGTGGACGGCTACAAACTGACACTCAAAAAAGAGACAGAAGACGCATGGTTCATCCTCTGCAAAAAACTTAAATCCAACAAAAACAAAGATGACTCCAAGCGGATGGAACTCACCGTGGCAAAGGCGACCTATCTCCCCATATGCCTGCGCGCCAAAAGCTCCCTGTTCACCTTCAGCATAGAAAACTACGAAATAGGGGTGAGCGAAGAGAGCGTCACATTTGACCCCGCGGCATATCCCGATGCAAAGATTACAGACAAACGGTAGTTCGATATGGACACAATAAAAAAACGCCCCCTGCGGGGCGTTTTTTTATGGCCGGGCGGGGAGGTTACTCCACTATGCGGCCGGTGGCCTCTATTGCGCTGCATGCGGCGGCATTGGCCTCGTCCGTGTCTATATGCATTGCCAGGGCATACTTGGGAGAAACGCGCACCACAGTGTCGCCAAAGATAACCTTGCGGCCGGTCTCCTGCTCAAGCTCCACATTAACAATCTGCCCGTTGGTTACCCCGAACGCCTCGGCATCCTCCGGAGTCATATGCACGTGGCGCTTGGCTATTATGACGCCTTCGGTGAGATCAACCTCGCCGCAAGGGCCAATAATCTTGCACGGAGCGCTGCCGGCCACATCCGCACTCTCGCGGACCGGGGCAACGATGCCCAGCGTGCGGGCGTCGGTGAAAGACACCTCCACCTGATTCTCCGGGCGGACGGGGCCCAGAATAGACATCTTGAGGCTGGCTTTGGGGCCCACGACCTCCACCTTCTGATTAGTGGCGAACTGACCGGGCTGGGAGAGAGCCTTCTTGAACTCCAACTCGAATCCCTTGCCAAAAAGAACTTCCAAAGTTTCTTGTGTAACGTGCACGTGACGTGCGCTTGTCTCAATCTTAAAATTCATATCGTGTTGTGTTTTAACTTATTGCTAAAAAGGATAGCCGATACCCAAATGAACCGCGCAACCATCGCGGTCGAACCAATCGGACGGCATCTTCCACTCCTTGCTGGCCGGGTCGTACATCTTGAGACCAAGATCCACGCGGATAAGCAGCAGACCGAAATCCAGACGGGCGCCCAAACCCCAGTCCACGCCGATTGACTCCGCAAGTTTGTTGAAACGGAACACCGACAACTCATATTCCTCGTCCATAAAATCTTCCCGCTTGGGGAGATTCCAGATGTTGCCGATATCGGTAAAGAGGGCGCCGCTTATCTTCCAGACAACTGGGAACCGCACCTCGAAATTCGCCTCCAGACGCATCTCGCCGACCTGGTTGTAAATCAAGAAGGTGTCGTCCAGCGGGGCGTTGCCCGGGCCCAGTGTGCGCGACTGCCAGCCGCGCATAGAACTTGCGCCGCCGGCATAGAACATCTGCTCCAAAGGCATCGAGAACAGCGAATTGCCGTAAGCGTAGCCCACGCCCGCCAGCAGTCGGGTGGCCAGCGAAAGCTGGTCCTCTATGCCGAAACGGGTAGTCTGCACCATACTCACCTGGGCGCGCAAATACTGCGAATACGGGATGCCCCAAATAATGCGCTGGCCGCGCCGGTTCTCCTGCCAAAGCCCTTTGACAGAGTTGAGGGCGAGACCGGACGAAGAAAAATCGCCGCGGGCATAGAAATAACTGCGGGTGGGATTAACGCTCGGGTCGGTGGTGAAATAGATAGAAGCGGTGGTTCCCAGATCGAAGTGATTCTGATATTGATATTGCAGGTAACTGCTGTTAAGGCTCTGGTAAAAATCCTGGTCTATATTGAAAATCTTGATGACGCTAAGGTGCGGCACCTTTACCGAATAGCGCAGCTTGCGGGATGCACTCCAGGAATAACCGTAGGAGGCCGAAAGAATGTTGCGGGTATACTCAGGACGGTTCTGATAGTTGTAGACCAGGGCTATGTCGGTGGCAGGCAGGGTGGCGGTGCGGCTGTGTATGAAGGGCAGCAGCAGCAACCGCGGGAACGTGAGGCCGGAGGTGATGGCGAACTCGTTGCTGCGGGTCGGGTCGTTGAACTTGAACTGGAAATTGCCTCGGAAGCCCAGGCTGAACACCTCGCCCCCGTGGAATGCGTTAAAGTGGTTGTAGGTGAAGGAGGGGGTGAGGCCAATCAGGCCGGAGGAGTTGGTGGAGGCATCGAAATTCACCTCGAAATTCTGCGTCTTGGCGGGTGACAGGGCAATTGTGCAATCTACCTGGCTGGTGGAATCGACCGGCGTCAGGGTGATGTTTACAGTGCCGAAGGCCCGGTTGCTGGCGTAGCGCTGATAGGTGGTGCTCACCAAATCTTCGCTGTAAAGCATTCCGCGCTCTATCAGGTTTATTTCCTGCACGAAGCTGGGTTTGACATTAAGGCCCGGGGCAATCTCGTATTGCACGTTGCGCACGGTGAAAGGCTTTAGCTTGCGGGCCATAGTGGGTGATTCGTTGCGCGTGTAGTTGCGCAGTTCCACCCGCAGCAGCGCCGAATCGCGCACGGACGTTGTGTCGGCAAAATTGAACATATAGTTCTTGGAATAGCCGTAGTAGCCCTTGCTGCGCAGCAGGGTGGCGATGCGCTCCGCCTCGCTCTCCAGACTGGCTTCGGACATAGGTTCGCCTATTATCAGGGTGCGCTTTGCCGAATCGGCCGCGCATATGGCCCGGATGGCGTCGTCTTCCACTACATACTGGATATCCTTCATAGGGAACTGCTTGCCCAGCGTCACCAAATATTTGACTTTGGCTTTCTTCTTTTTGCGGGTTATTACAGTGTCGACCTTGGAATCGTAGTAGCCCTTGTATTCCAGGTGGCGTATCATACCGCGGCAGGTGGGCTCCACAAGGCCCTCGTCCAGCACCACGGGCTTCTGCTTCTTTAGGTTGAGGGAGATGCGGCTCCCTTGCGCCGACTGCTTGTAATATGGGGTGAGGTCGCCCTTGGGGTAGTTTTTGTCGTTTACGACCTTCACGCTGTTCTTGGCCAGCATATACTCCCCCTGGTCCAGATAGCGGGTGGGGGAGCAGGCGCAAAGCGCCGCAACCGCCAGGGCGGCCGCCGCCAGTATCCGCAGGGAGAAGTGCCGTTTCATATGCATAGTATATCACGCAAATTTAATTATTTTTTATTTTTGTGATATGATTTCCAAAGCCGAAATAAAAAGGATCGCGGCCCTGCGCGCAAAAAAGCAGCGCAGCGGCAGCGGTTTGTTTGTGGTGGAGGGGGAAAAGATGGTGGCCGAGGCGCTGCAGAGCGGCTTCGAGGTGGAGAATGTCTACCGGGTGGAGGACATTGGCGAGGAGGCGATGAGCCGCATCACTATGCTCTCTACACCGTCGCCCGCGCTGGCTCTGGTGCGCATACCACAGGCGCCCTCAGACGCAGATATAGACGCACTGATTGCCCGCCGGCCGCTGTGCCTGGCGCTGGACGCGGTTCGCGACCCCGGCAACCTGGGCACAATTGTGCGCATTGCCGATTGGTTCGGCATCGATGCAATTTTTGCTTCTTCAGACACGGTGGAGCTTTACAACCCAAAGACGGTGCAGGCCACAATGGGGGCCATATTCCGCCGGAAGGTAATCTACTGCTATTTGCCCGACGTGGCACGGAAGTTCGCTGCGGCCGGGATGCCGGTGTTCGGCACTTTCCTGGACGGGAATGACATTTACTCCGAGACGCTCGGGACAGAGGGACTCATTGTAATGGGGTCCGAGTCCAACGGCATCGGCGATGCCGTGGCGCCGCTTGTAACCCGCCGGCTTTACATACCGCCGTACCCCCGCGGCGCCGCCGGCAGCGAATCGCTGAACGTGGCCATAGCCACCGCCATAACCTGCGCCCTGTTCCGAAAATAAAAGTATTTGCTATTTTTGCGGCATGGAATCAATTGCAGAGTTGTTTACCGGAACGGGAACTGCGCACAGCATTCTGATTCTGGCTTTCATTATTGCCAGCGGGCTGTGGCTGAGCCGATTCAAAATCAAGGGGATATCCATTGGAACCACCTGGATATTGTTTGCCGGTATTGTCGTGGGACATTTCGGGTTCAAGTTGGACCCTTCCATTCTTCAGTTTGTAAAAGACTTCGGACTAATATTGTTCGTGTTCTCCATAGGCCTGCAGGTGGGCCCCGGCTTCTTCCATTCTTTCAAGAAGAGCGGCCTGGCAATGAACTTGCTGGCGGCGGCCATGGTGGTGCTGGGGGTACTGGTCACCTGCGCCATTTTCTGGCTGGGGGGCGACGACCTCACCACCCTCACCGGCGTGATGTCGGGCGCCATAACCAACACTCCGGGCCTCGGTGCGGCGCAGCAGACTCTCGCGGACCTCACCATTGCGGAGGGGAGCAGCGCTCAGGCTGTGGCGGAGGCCAGCGCCCGAATGGCATCGGCCTATGCCTTGGCCTATCCGCTTGGCGTGCTGGGAGTTATAGCGGTGATACTGATAACCAAACCGCTCTTCAAGGTCAATATAGATAAGGAGCGGCGCGAGGTCGAGAGCGGCGACGCGCAAGACGCAGCTTGCCGCATCGGCTGCGAGGTGGTTAACCCGGCAGTGTACGGCAAGAGCATCCGCGAGGTGCTGTCTGACGCCGGCTGCGACTTTGTAATTTCCCGCATAAAGCGCGACGGAGAGGTAATAATTCCCGAATCGGACACCGCTCTGGCCAAGGGCGACCGCCTGATTGTGATTGCCGACGCAGGCAGCGCAGAGAAGGCTCAGATTATTTTCGGCTCCCGTTTCGAGGTGAATATGGCCGACTGGGCCCGCAAGGACGGCAGCGTTATTTCCCGCCGCCTCTCCATTACCCAGAGCAAAATGACGGGCAAAAAGCTGCGCGAGCTGGATGTCCGTAACCAATATCACGTTACCGTGACCCGGGTGCTGCGAAGCGGCATCGAACTCAAGGCGAGCCCCAATTTGCTGCTGCAGGTGGGCGACACCATTCAGGTGGTGGGCTCCCCGGACGGCATAAACGAGCTCTCCCGTATTGTAGGCAACAAGCCGGAAACCCTGTCCAAACCCAACCTGGTGCCCATTTTCTTCGGCATTTTCTTTGGCGTTATACTGGGCGTGCTGCCGCTGCGATTCCCCTCGATACCGCAGCCGGTAAAGCTCGGTTTGGCTGGGGGCCCGCTTATAGTGGCCATCCTGCTGGGCTACTTCGGCCCTAAATGGAAAATTACCACCTACACCACCTTGAGCGCAAATATGATGCTGCGCGAGATTGGCATTTCGCTGTTTATGGCGGCCGTGGGCGTGGGTGCCAGCGGCACCTTTGTGTCGTCGCTTGTAGGCGGCGGCTGGGTGTGGATATTCTACGGCCTGCTGATAACCGTGATACCGGTGTTCATAATAGCGCTGATAGCCCGTTACTGCCTCAAGATGAACTTCCTTCGCATCTGCGGCCTGATTGCCGGCGGCACCACGGACGTGGCGGCGCTCGCCTTTGCCCAGGAAATGTACGGCAGCGACCACATAGCGGTGGAATATACCACAGTATATCCGCTCACAATGTTCCTGAGGGTGCTGGTCGCCCAGATGCTGATTATCCTCGCTTTGTAATTTGACATATCTATATGAAGAAAACTCTCCTTTCGGTTGCCCTGGCACTGCTGTTAGCGCTTAATGGCTTTGCGGCCGGGTTCGACTCCCATTTCAAGAATTCCACTCTGCGGCTCGATTTTGTGCTGGCGGGAGACGCTTCGCACCAGGATGTCTATCTTCAGGAGATTTGCCGCACTGGGCAGTGGGCGGGGCGCAGGGGTCATCTGGACAGCCTGCTGCTGGAGGGCAATGCGCAGGTGTTCGTGCGCTCGCTGGAGGGCCAATTGCTTTATGCACAGAGCTTTTCCACACTTTTCCAGGAGTGGCTCACCACGGAGGAGGCTGCGCGCGTTGCCAAGGCATTCGAGTGCCCGGTGCTCATTCCGGAGCCCAGGAGCAAGGTAAAGGTGGAGTTGAGGCTCAACAATCATCACCGCTGCAAAGCGGCCGCGCTGGAGTTTGTGCTGGACCCGGAGGATGTCTTGATTCGCAAAGTTGCGGACGGCGGCATGCCCTGCAAAACGCTTATGGACGGCGGGGCGCTTGACTCTCATTACGATATAGTTATTGTGGCGGAAGGGTATACTGACGCGGAGCAGGAGAAGTTTTTTGCCGACGCTTTTCGCCTGAACAGCTTTTTGTTCTCTCACAACCCGTTTGCGCAGCACGCCTCCCGCTTCAATGTGCGGGCTCTGTTCGCCCCCAGCGGCGATTCGGGCCCCAGCGAGCCGGCCAAAGGGATTTGGAAAAACACGGCGACGGCCACCAACTACGACACTTTTTATATGGAGCGCTACCTCACCACATCTTCTTTGCGCAAGGTGCACGATGTCCTTGGCACCGTGCCGTTCGAGCAGATAATCCTGCTGGTGAACACGGAGCGTTACGGCGGGGGCGGCATCTTCAACAATATCACCCTCAGCACAGCGGACCATCCGTTTGCGCCGGTGGTGTTCGTGCACGAGTTCGGCCATTCGTTCGCCGGCCTGGGCGACGAGTATGACTACGGCGAGGACGGGCTCGAAGACCCGACCTATCCGGCCGGAGTGGAGCCGTGGGAGCCCAATATAACCACTTTGACAGATTTCGCTTCCAAGTGGGAGGATATGCTCCCCGCCGGGGTGCAGATTCCCACCGAACCGGGCGCCCTTATGAAGAACTACGACCTGCGCCGCATCTGGAACACCCTGACCGACAAGCAGAAGCACGAAATTAACACCAAACTGGGTGTCTATCAGGGGGCTGGCTACCGCACCAGCGGAGTCTACCGCCCGGTGCAGGAGTGCCGTATGCGCATAAACGAGTGCGAGGAGTTCTGCCCTGTGTGCAGCCGCGCCATAGTGCGGATGATTGAATTTTGCACTACAAAATAGCGCTTGACTTTTTTGCGTATTCTTCCTATATTTGTCGATTGGCAAATCATAGGCATTTTATGGCAATTGTACGGGAACTGAACGGCATAACCCCCAAGTTTGGCAAGAGGTGTTTTCTGGCCGAAAACGCCGCCGTTATAGGCGACGTGGTTATGGGGGACGATTGCAGCATCTGGTATAGCGCCGTGCTCCGAGGCGATGTGAATCCTATAATTATGGGCGACCGTGTCAATATTCAGGACGGCGCGGTGCTCCACACTCTGCACAAGCGCAGCGTGGTGGAGATTGGCAGTGATGTGTCCGTGGGGCATAACGCGGTTATTCACGGGGCCAAGGTGGGCAGCAACGTGCTGGTGGGAATGGGCGCCATCTTGATGGACAATGCTGTTATTCCGGACAATACCATTATAGCAGCCGGTGCGGTGGTGCTTAGCAACCAGGTGCTGGAGCCGGGCATATGGGCCGGCATCCCCGCCAAAAAGGTGAAGGATGGCAGCGAAGCAATAGCTACTATGGCCCATAACAACGCCCAGGGCTATATGAAATATAAAACCTGGTTTGACGACGGAGTGGGAGGATGCTTTGATTACAGCGAAAAGGAATAAGATATGCATATCGGGGTGGCAGGTAATATAGGCAGCGGCAAAACGACGCTCACACGGATGCTCGCAGAGCATTACGGGTGGACGCCGCAGTTCGAGGCTGTCACCTACAACCCCTATCTGGAAGATTATTACAAGGACATCCAGCGCTGGTCGTTCAATCTGGAGGTCTATTTTCTCACTCAGCGTTTCAAAGATTTGCTGGACATTGCGGAGAACCAAAATACCGTGATCCAGGACCGCACCCTTATGGAGGGCGTGAACATCTTTGTGGAGAATAACCGCGCAATGGGCAACATCTCCGAGCGCGACTATCAGGCATATATGGACCTGTTCCACGTTATGATGCGGATGGTGCGCCTGCCTGACCTGCTCATTTACCTGCGCTGCAGCGTGCCACACCTGGTGGGCCAGATTCAGAAGCGCGGCCGCGACTATGAGCAAGGAATGAGCCTGGATTACCTGGGCGGCCTCAACGACCGCTACGAAAAATGGATTTCCGAATACAAGGGCCAGGTTATTATCCTGGACGCCGACAACCTGGATTTTGTGGCGAATCCGGAAGATTTCGGAAACATCACCAATCAAATAGACGCACAATTGTTTGGTCTCTTCCCAGAATTATGACAAAAGGATATATATCACAAATTATCGGACCTGTCATCGACGTCGCTTTTGCCGCCGGTGTCAAGGAAGATGAAATGCCGGCCATCCACCACGCTATGCGCGTGGAGCGGGGCGACGGCCGCAACCTCATTATAGAGGTCCAGCAGCACATTGGCGAAAACACCGTCCGCTGCATCGCTATGGATTCCACCGACGGCCTCTGCCGCGGGATGGAGGTAATAAGCGAGGGCGAATCCATCACTATGCCTGTCGGCAGCCAGATAAAAGGGCGCCTTATGAACGTTACGGGAGGTGAGATTGACGGTATGGAGCCACTGGACCACAAAGGGGCGCAGCCCATCCACCGCGACCCGCCGCCGTTCGACACATTGACCACCAGCCAGGAGGTGCTCTACACCGGCATCAAGGTAATAGACCTGCTGGAGCCCTATGTAAAGGGCGGTAAAATTGGCCTCTTTGGAGGTGCTGGCGTGGGCAAGACGGTGCTCATTATGGAGCTCATAAACAACATCGCTAAGAAGCACCACGGCTACAGCGTGTTCGCCGGAGTGGGCGAGCGTACCCGCGAGGGCAACGACCTGCTGCGCGAAATGATTGAGAGCGGCGTTATCCGCTACGGCGAAGAGTTCGCCAAAGAGATGGAAGAGGGCAAGTGGGACCTTAGCAAAGTGGACAAGGAAGAGCTGGCCAAGAGCCAGGCGACACTTATATTCGGGCAGATGAGCGAGCCTCCGGGAGCGCGTCTTTCGGTGGCGCTGAGCGGCCTTACGGTGGCCGAGTCGTTCCGTGACGGAGCGGACGATTCTTCGGCCGGCGGCCCTCGCGACATTCTGTTCTTCGTGGACAACATCTTCCGTTTTACACAGGCTGGCAGCGAAGTTTCTGCGTTGCTGGGGCGTATGCCTTCCGCGGTGGGTTATCAGCCTACGCTGGCCACCGAAATGGGCCAGATGCAGGAGCGCATCACATCTACCAAGAGCGGTTCCATCACCTCGGTTCAGGCGATTTACGTCCCTGCCGACGACCTTACCGACCCGGCGCCGGCCACGACCTTCTCCCATCTGGACGCCACCACTGTTTTGAGCCGTAAGATTGCGGAGTTGGGCATCTATCCGGCGGTGGATCCCCTGGAGTCGACCTCCCGCATTCTCGCCCCCGAAATTGTGGGCGAGGAGCATTACAATATTGCCCAGCGGGTAATTCAGATTCTGCAGCGCAACAAGGAGCTGCAGGACATAATTGCCATTCTTGGTATGGACGAGCTAAGCGACGAGGACCGGCTCACCGTGAACCGCGCCCGTCGCGTGCAGCGCTACCTCTCGCAACCCTTCACCGTGGCAGAGAAGTTCACCGGCGTGCCGGGCGTGATGGTAACTATAGAGGACACGCTGCGAGGCTTCAAGATGATTCTGGACGGCGAAACCGACCATCTGCCGGAGCAGGCCTTCCTTAACGCCGGCACTATAGAAGAGGTTATCGCCAAGGGCGAAAAGATGCTTGCGGAGGCAAGGCAATGATGACTCTCAAAATCATAACTCCTCTGGGATGCGTAGTGGAAGCCGAGGTGGAGAAGGTGTTTCTCCCCGGCGGCGCAGGCGCTTTCGAGGTGCTCAAGGGGCACGCTCCGCTGGTGAGCACGCTGCTGCCCGGGGCAGTGAAATACGGCACCGGTGACAGCCTGCAGGAGTATCCTGTTTCCGGAGGGTTTGTGAAGGTAGAGAACAATGTAATTGTGGTTTGCACAGAGAAATGACAAAGCGCGCAATCATAGCCATTCTGGCCGTCGTTCTGGCACTGGCCGCTCCGCAGAGGCTTTTGGCTTCGGGCGGGGAGGGGGAGAAGTTCAGCCCCAAAGATATGGTTATGGAGCACCTGGCAGATTCGTATATCTGGGAAATCACAACCATTAAAGGACGGGAGATAGCCGTTCCGCTGCCGGTGATTGTGCGATCTTCCACCGGCTGGCACGTGTTTATGTCAGACAAGATTTGCCACGGCGGCACATACGAAGGGCTTTACATAGCAGAAGAAGGCAAATATAAAGACAAGATTGTGGAGGATGTCGACGGGGTGCAGAAGCGCCCGATAGACATCTCCCTCACCAAGACCGCCTGCGGTGCGATATTGTCGCTGCTGGTGGTGCTGGT
>JAFZYD010000019.1 GCA_017616475.1 Bacteroidales bacterium | reverse complement strand
TCACGGCGAGCGCGACAAGGAGACCAAGGCGCGCCGCGAATATATCTTTATGCAACTTAAACCGGAGGAGGAAACCAAGTAATGAAGGCTGTTTTCATAGTTTTTAATCAGGCCAATACGGGCCGGGTGGAATTTATGTTGGACGAGCTGCGCATAGCGGGGTTCACCTTTTTCCAGGACGTGCAGGGGCGCGGCACCAACGGCGGCGCGCCGCATCGCGGCACCCACGCGTGGCCGGAAATGAATTCCGCCGTGCTCACCGTTGTAGAAGACGACAAGGTGGACGAACTGCTCACCACGGTGCGCAAATTGGATATGCGCAACAAGGAGGTGGGGGTGCGCGCCTTTGTATGGAATATAGAAAAGTTAGTATAAATTTGTAACGATAACTTTTAAAAGAAACATTATGGCACAAGTAATAAACGATTCCAATTTTGCAGAAGTGCTTGCACAGGGCAAGCCGGTTCTCATCGATTTCTGGGCCACCTGGTGCGGCCCCTGCCGCGCTATGGCTCCCGTTGTAGACGAACTTGCAGCCGAGTTCGAAGGACGCGTGATTGTGGCAAAGTGCGATGTTGACGCCTCCGAAGAGACCGCAACAGCGTGCGGAATACGCAACATCCCCACGTTTTTGTTCTATAAGGACGGCCAGTTGGTGGACCGCCTGGTGGGCGTGAACCCCAAGGGCGTGTTCGTAGAGAAACTCAATGCGCTTCTTTAAAATGAAACGTCTTGCATCGCTTGCCGTGGCGCTTGTGGCGGCTCTTTCGCTTAGCGCTTCCGCTGCGGCGGGGGGCGGCTTTCTGGTTAAGGCCGGCCTCTCAAATTCCAATATGGATCTGAACCGCGACGTGGCCACGGTAATCTCCGACGTGTTCTCCGAATCGTTCTTCAAGAACTTCACCGGCTACCACGTGGGGGTGGGCTACCGCACCGGCGCCTGGAACGGCCTCAAATTCCAGCCGGAGCTGGTATACAACGTGCGCGGCACCCGTGTAGACGACCTTACCAGCTGGAAGATGGGCTATCTGGAGATGCCGCTCAACCTTCAGTACGGGCTGGATTTGATTCTCCTGCGGCCCTACATTCAGGTGGCGCCGTTCATCGGCTACGACTTTTTAAACGTTACTTCCGACACCCAGTCCGGCAACACCCTGGGCACCGTAACCACCGACGCCAACCGCTTCGAATACGGCCTTAGCGTGGGCGGCGGCCTGGATTTGATGAACCGGGTGCAGCTGTCGGTCACCTACAATTGGAACTTCGGCCCGGTGGCCAACCTGTCTGCCTACAAAGATCAGGTGGCGGGCATAGAGCGCCGCAACGCGCGCTGCCTGCAGGTGTCGCTGGCATATCTTTTCTAAACGATGGTTGCGGAGGTAAAAGAGTTTCTGGGCGAAGATTGGAAAGCGTTCGAAAAGCTTTTCGCCGAGATTCTTGCCTCCCGTATACCCATCCTCAACAAGGTTAACGACTATCTTATAGGGCGCAGCGGCAAACAGTTGCGCCCTATGCTGTGTCTTCTCGCTGCCCGGCTGTGCGCTGGACGCTGCACCGACGCCTCGGTGCGTTGCGCCGTAGCTTCGGAGATGATTCACACAGCCACGCTGCTGCACGACGATGTGGCCGACGGGTCCGACACCCGCCGCGGCGCCCCCACGGTGAGCGCCCTTATGTCTCCCACGGCGTCCGTGCTGGTGGGCGACTACTGGCTCTCCCGCGGCGTTATAACTTTGATTGACGCCTGCGAAAAAGAGACGCTGCGCTACTTTTCCGAATGCCTTGGCGAACTGGCAGAAGGGGAGATGTTCCAGATAGAAAAAGCCGAATCGCTGGACACCACCCTGGACGACTACATCTATATCATCGCGCACAAAACATCGTCCCTGTTCCGCGCCGCAATGAAATCGGGGGCCCGCAATGTGGGGTGCTCTGCCGTGCAGCTGGAGGCCGTGGATTCCTTTGCATACCATCTGGGGCTCGCCTTCCAGATGCGGGACGACATCCTGGACTATTCCCCCGCGCTCTCCATAGGCAAACCCACCGGCCAGGACATCCTCGAACGCAAGATCACCCTGCCGCTGCTGGGGGCGTTCGCAGCCGCAGGAGCCGACGCCCGCGCCGCCGTCGTTGCAGAAATTGCCGCCGGCCGCTTCGAAGGGGTGTTGCCGTTCGTTCTTGAACACGGAGGTATCGAATATGCCCAGCAGGTCCTTGAACAACAAACCTCGCAAGCCGTCGCCGCCCTTTCTGTCTTTCCCGACAGTCCCGCCAAACGCCTCCTGACCGCCCTTGCCCAGGGTCTCTGCCTGCGCAATTGTTGACGGCCGCAATATTTTGTGCGGAAATACATTTTTTATACCTTTGCCACACTTGGCACGCATTGTGCTATTATGTCACTTTGAAAAACATTTTACCTGACATTATGAAAAAGATTATTATCACTTTGGCTGTCGCTTTGGCGACTTTTGGCTTTGCAAAAGCCCAGGACATTGAAGCTGCCGTTAATCTCTACAACGAGGCCGGTGAACTGCTCAACGGAGGTAATATTGCTGAGTCGCTTCCTAAATTTCTTGAGTGCCTTGATTTGGCCAAGACGCTTGGCGAAGATGCAAGCAATGTGGTAGGCGACTGCCAGGATATCATTCCTCAGATATACAAGAAACTTGGCGAAGAGGCTGCCGAGGCCAGCGATTTTGACGCTGCCATCGAGAACTTCAAGAAGGTTATCGAGACCGCAACCGAATATGACAACAATATCGATGCGCTGGAGAGCGCCCAGGCCCTCATCCCCAAGATGTATATGGCAAAGGGCGGCGCAATGCTCAACGCAAAGAATTTTGCAGAAGCAGTGAACGCATTCAGCGCAGTTGTTGCAGCCGATTCTACCAACACCACCGCATTGATGCGTCTGGGCCACTCCCTGGTGGGCAGCGGTGATATCGAAACAGCCGTGGAGACTTTCACCAAGGCTGCCGAGATTGGCGAGGGCACCAATGTCGAGAAAGATGCCAAGAAGCAGATTTCCAACTGCTACCTCAAGAAGGCCGTAGCTTGCCAGAAGGCAAAGGACAACCGCGGTTGTATGGAGAACGCACAGCGCTCCGCACAGGCAATGGATTCTCCCAATGCAGAGAAGCTCATTGGCGTAAGCGCCCTCAACCTCAAGCAATACGATGTTGCAATCGGTGCATTCGAGGCCTATCTGGCTCTCGCACCCAATGCGAACGACAAGTCTCAGATCATCTACCAGCTTGCAACGGCATACGAAGGCCGCAAGGACCGCTCGAAAGCCTGCTCCTACTACAAGCAGATTATCAGCGACGCCAAGTTCGGCGCAGTTGCAAAATACAAAGTGGAGGAAGAGCTTAAATGCAACCAGTAAAGCTTGAGCTTTTAGCTCCTGCTAAAAACAAGGATATCGGCATCGCGGCAATCGACTGCGGTGCCGATGCCGTATATATTGCCGGGCCGGCCTTCGGGGCGCGCGCGGCCGCCGGCAATCCGGTGAGCGAAATTGCGCAGCTTTGCGATTACGCTCACCGGTTTTCTGCAAAGATTTACGCTACCGTCAACACCATCGTTTTTGAGGACGAGATTGCGCAGGCGCAGGAGCTCATCCGGGAGCTTTACAGCGCCGGGGTGGATGCTCTGATTGTTCAGGATCTGGGTATCACCCGTATGGCGCTGCCGCCCATAGAGCTGCACGCCTCCACTCAGTGCGCCATCCGCACGCCGCAGCAGGCCGTCGCCCTGGAGCGCTTGGGCTTCACCCGGCTCATTCTGGAGCGGCAGTTGTCGCTCCCGGAGATTCGCGCCATAAGGGAGGCCGTCGGTTGCGAACTGGAGTTTTTCGTGCATGGCGCAATATGCGTTTCCTACAGCGGCAACTGCTATCTTTCGCAATATCTGACTGGCCGCAGCGCCAACCGAGGCGCCTGCATACAGGCCTGCCGCAGCTATTACGATGTGGTGGATGCGGAGGGACGTGTCCTGGCCCGCGACCGCAGCATCCTCTCGCCAAAAGATTATTGCCTGGCGGAGCGGCTGGAAGAGTTGGCCGACGCCGGCATCTGCTCCTTCAAAATTGAGGGGCGGCTCAAGAGCGGGGCATACGTAAAGAATCTGGTGCGGTACTACCGCAGCCGGCTGGACTCTTTGCTCTCCCGCCGGCCGGAGTATGTGCAGGCCTCGTCCGGAGTGCTGGAGGGAGGCTTTACCCCGAATCCCGCGGCGACCTTCAACCGTGGTTACACCGAGTTTTACATTGACGGCAGCCGCGCCCGCTGGAACTCTCTGGAGAGCACAAAGTCCATAGGGGAGTACATTGGGGCTGTGGTAGAGGCCGGTCGGCATTGTTCGTTGCCTGGCGGCAAAACGTCTGAGGGTCAGCAAGATACGCAAATCAACGGGGCCCCTGTAAGGTACCGTTGTTTTGCACAAAGCGCTGACGGTCAGCGAAATAGCTGCCAGCGCCAGTCGTCGGGGCAGATAGTCATCGAGGCCGGCAAGCAGCTTTTCAGCGGCGACGGGCTTGTGTTCGTGCGGCCGCAGGGGGGCATCATAGGGATGCGGGCCGATGTCGTGGACGGCGACCGCATCACATTCAAGAGCACGGAAGGCATAGCTGCCGGCGACAAGGTCTATCGCAATTACAACATAAAGTTCGAGAAGGAGTTGCAGGCTAATATGCCCCGCCGCAAGATAGATGTCGAGGTGGTATTCGGGCAGGATAGTGTCACGGCGGTGGATGCCGACGGCTATGAGGCCTGCTTGCCTCTCCCTGCAGATGCGCCGCTGGCTGACAAGCAGGAGGCCGCCGCAGACAATATCCGCCGCAATATGGGCAAGCGCACCGGGCACTTCGATTTCCTGTGCAGCGCCGTGGCGCAATCGCCCGTGCGGTTTTACCCCGCCGCCGCCCTCAACGCCCTCCGCCGCGATCTCGCTGACGGCCTGGTGAACGCACGGCTGGGTGCCCGTCAAAAAAGCCGTGGAGGCAAACTGTCTGATACACAGCGAGATACGCAAAGTGCTTGCACTATAAACGAGTGCAAGCATATTTCACAACACGCTGACAATCAGTCGGATACCCTCCACGCTTGCGAGAGCGTAGCGAACGGAAGTTTTTGGAGGCAAGTGCCGCCGCAGCGGAGCCAAGCTCTGACGGGGACGGCGGATTATACGGTGAACTGTGCGAACCATCTTGCGAGGGAGGTACTCGCCGATATGGGCTATGAAAAGGTGGAGGATGCCTACGAGCTAAGGCCTGTAGCAGATGCGGCGCTTATGCGCAGCCGCTATTGCGTCAAGTACGAGCTGGGGCTGTGCCCTAAACTGCGCTCGATGCAAGACACGCCCCCGTCGCAAAGCCTGCACTCATCTCACGACCCGCACACTGCACAAGACCCACGCCTGTCGCAAAGCCCGCTCCCGGCGCAAAAAGTAAAGGAGCCGCTCTGGCTGGTGAACGCCGGCAAAAAGCTCCGGCTCACCTTCGATTGCAAGAGATGCGAAATGACAGTCCAAGCCCGTTAGGGCTTAAGAGCGAGACCCTACCCCGGGGAAGGGATTTAGGGTGGGGAATGTGTAAAAGCCTTCAAAAAGATACGCAATTACCGCCTTATAAACTTGCAATTAGAGAATAAGATTGCGTATCTTTGTAAGTTATGCGTTTCGCGGATATACTAGGCAACGATGCCCTCAAGAGGCGTCTGGCAAAGATGGTAGACGAAGACCGTCTGGGCCACGCCGTGCTGCTGGTAGAGCAGGAGGGTATGGGTGCGGTAGCTTTCGCCATCGCGCTGTCGCAGTACCTCAACTGCCCCGACCGCAGCGGAGGAGACAGCTGCGGCGAGTGCTCCAGCTGCCGCCGACACTCCCGCCTGACCTATCCCGACCTGCATTTCGCATTCCCCATAAACACCTCCGCCAAGCTCTCCGACACAGAGAAAAAGCGCCCTGTCTGCAGCTATTTCCTGCGGGACTGGAGCGCTCTGATAGAGGAGAATCCATACTTTGACAGCCACGACCTCTCCGACGCCCTGGGCATCGAGAACAAGGCGGGCGCCATAAGTGTGAACGAGGCCAAGGAAATTGCCGGCGCCCTCTCACTGCAGCCATACGAGTCGCAATACAAGATTATGGTTGTCTGGCAGCCGGAAAAGATGACCACCGAGGCGGCCAACAAACTGCTCAAGCTGCTGGAGGAGCCCCCGGAAGGTACCCTGTTCATACTGGTCACCCAGAATGTGGAAAAGATGCTGCCCACCGTGCTCTCCCGCTGCCAGATTATACGCTTGCAGCCGGTGGAGCGGGACGATATGGCGGCCATCCTGGAGGCCAAGTACGGCCTTAGCAAGGAGGACGCTATGAACTACGCCACCTTGTCCGCAGGCAGCGTTGGGCGGGCGGCGGCGCTGCTCAAGAACGCGGAGGAGGGGAGCCAGCTGGAAGACCTCACGCGCGGCCTGCTGGAGGCGGCGCAGCGCAGGTCGCTTACCGACGTGCTGGACATCGCCGACACTCTGTCGTCGCTGGGCAAGGAGCGCAGCCGGCAGTGGTGCGTCTTCGCGGAGGGTTTCATCCGCAAGATGTTCATCACCTCAAAAGGGCTGGAGGCCATATCGTTTGCCAACCCGCAAGAAAAAGAATACATCAATAGAATGGTTCCGGGCATAAAGGAGACCTTCTACGCCAAGGCCGCGGCGGCGCTGGATTCCGCCATACGCCTGCTGGAGGCCAACGTATCCGCAAAATTGATTTTCGCGGACCTCGGCAACCGCTTTTATTTATACATATAAAATGGACTTTGACAACAAGAATCACGATTGCTCCCGCGGCTGCGTAGTGGAACGCGACAACACCGGCACCCTGCAGGTGGCGTACGATAGCAGCTGCTGCAAGCTGGCCGATTTCAACTGGCTGGAGGGCATTGATGACGAAAAATATAAGGACCTCTACGAGGTGCGCTTCAAAAACACCCGCAAGCTCATTTTCCGCAACGATTCGGGCCAGACGCTCAAAAAGGGCGACCTGGTGATAGTGGAGGCCACCAACGGCCACGACCTGGGCATTGTGACTCTCTGCGGTGCGGTGGTGGTGCGGCAGATGATTCGCCGCCGCATCAATCCGGAGACCTATCAGTTCAAAAAGATATACCGCAAGGCCAAAGCTCTGGACATTGAGCGCTGGCAGGAGGCCATTGCGCGTGAGAATGCCACAATGATTCGCGCCCGCCAGATTGCGGCCGGCCTCGGGCTGGAGATGAAGATTGGCGACGTGGAGTTCCAGGGCGACGGCACCAAGGCAATTTTCTACTACATCGCAGACGAGCGCGTGGACTTCCGTCAGCTCATAAAAGATTTTGCGGAAGAATTCCACATCCGCATAGAGATGAAGCAGATTGGCGCGCGCCAGGAGGCGGGCCTTATTGGCGGCCTCGGCGTGTGCGGACGGCCCCTTTGCTGCTCCAAGTTTATGGCCGATTTCAAATCCATCACCACCGCGGCTGCCCGCGCACAGGACCTGGCCCTCAATCCGCAGAAGCTCGCCGGGCAGTGCAGCAAGCTCAAATGCTGCATCAACTACGAAGCCTCGGCCTACATAGACGCCCGCAAGAACCTGCCGGACGCCCGCGAGCCGCTCGATTTCAGCGACGGGCTGGCATATCTGGTGAAGACCGACGTGCTGGTGGGCACTATGTGGTTCTCCTACGACAAGAACAATATGGCCAATATGTTCCCGCTCACGGCAGAGCAGGTGGCGGCGGTTAAAGATCTCAACCGGCGCGGACAGAAGGGCGACGCGGTGCTGGAGAAGGCCCGTGGCGGCAGCGACGAGCCGGAGTTCGTGACTGCGGTTGGCGACGACAGCATTTCCCGCTTTGATTCGGCGGGCAAGAAGCGC
>JAFZYD010000018.1 GCA_017616475.1 Bacteroidales bacterium | reverse complement strand
CTCCGCGTGCTGCTGCCGCCCCGGCACCCGCACCTGCTCCGGTGGAGAGCCAGAGTCTGGATCCTACCGACGTAGACGATCTTCCTTTTTAACTTTATAGATTGAAAATGAGAAAATTATTTATTTGCGTAGCGGCGCTTGCAGCGTTTGCTATCAATGTTGCTGCCCAAGAGGGCGCTTGGTCTGTTTCTGCCGGTACCGAAGCTTCCACCAAATATCTTTGGAGAGGTTTCGCTGTTGCCGAAACTCCGACAATCGTGCCTACCGTCACTCTCAACTACGAGAAGAACGATTTCGGTTTCGAAGCGGGTTATTGCTCCATAACCGAGTTGCAGCGCAATCATTATCTCGAGATGGATTTCTGGGCTTCTGCAAGTTATAAGGGCTTCACCTTTACCGTTCTCGAGCAGGGCCTGGGCAACAACCTTGGCGCAGGCGGCTACGACGACAACCTTGAGCTCACGCTCGAATATGAGTTGCCGTTCGAGTTCCTCCCCGCCACTATTTCCTGGAACACTTTCGTTGCCGGAGACGACTACAATTTTGACGACAGCCGTGCGTTCTCTTCTTACATAGAGTTGAACGTTCCCTACGAATACAAGAATTTTTCTGTTTGTGCAACTGCAGGCGCAGTGCCCTACAAGGCAGAATATATGTACGAGAACACGGGCGGGTTCAAGTTTATAAACCTGGGGCTGCAGGCGGGCTATAAGTTCACCGTGGGTGACAATTTTGAGCTTCCGATGTTCGCCCAGTTCACCCGCAACCCGCTAATCGGCAGGAACTATTTTATGCTGGGCTGCTCCCTGACCTATACTTTTGATCTCTAGTATGAAGAAACGCAACACTTGGTTCCTGGCTCTGGTGGCCGCTATGGGCGGCCTGTTGTTCGGCTACGACACCGCAGTGGTGAGCGGCGCGGAGCAGCAGATCCAGGAGGTTTTCGGGCTGTCATCGGCACTGCACGGCCTGGTGATGAGTTCCGCCCTTTGGGGCACCGTCCTCGGCGCTCTGTTCGGCGGTCGCATAACAGACCGGTTCGGCCGTCGCCCTACGCTTCAGTCCATAGGTCTGCTTTATCTGATTTCGGCAGTTTGGAGCGGCTTGGCCGGCGGTCCGGTGGAGCTTATTATCGCCCGCTTTATAGGCGGCCTTGCGGTGGGTTGCTCTTCCATTGCGGCTCCGGTGTATATCGCAGAGATTTCTCCCGCCGAAAAGAGGGGGCGTATGACCGCCTGCTTCCAGTTGAACATTGTTATCGGTATAGTGATAGCCCAGTTCGTGAATGTTCTTATAGGCAAGATGGGCGGGCCCGATATGTGGCGGTGGATGCTCGGGGCAGAGGCCGTGCCGGCGTTGATCTTCGCTGTCTTGAGCCTGTTCCTCACCGAGACGCCCAGGTGGCTGGCAGAGCGTGGCGAGCTTAAGAACAAGAAGTCGGTGCCGCTCAGCCAGATTTTCTGCAAGGCGAACGCAAGGCCCATTTTCCTGGCCATCGCGGTGGCTTTCTTCAACCAGATGTCGGGCGTGAACGCCATCCTCTGGTTTATGAAGCGCATCTATATGATGGCGGGCTTTACAGACGATATCGCCCTCAAGCTGGTGGCGCTCACGGGCGTTATGAATGCGGTGGGCACTATAATCGGTATGTCGCTCATAGATAAGTTCGGCCGCAAGACCTTGCTTATTATTGGCGGTATCGGTTATTTAATTTCGCTCTTTACCTGTATGTTCGCTTTCCACGCGGGCCAGGGTGTGCTGGCAACCGTTTGCGTGATACTTTTCATACTGTCGCACGCAATTGGCCAGGGTACCGTTATCTGGGTGCTTATTGCCGAGGTGTTCCCCACGGCGTTCCGCGCCCAGGGACAGTCCATCGGGGCCTTCACCCACTGGTTTATGTCGGCGGTGATCACCTTGGTGTTCCCCATCGCAGTGGCCGCGTTTGCTCCGGAAGTGCTCTTCGGTTTCTTTGGCGTGATGATGATTCTGCACCTCCTCTGGGCAATCTTCCTCGTCCCCGAAACCAAAGGCCGCACACTGGAGGAAATCAATGAAGATATGAAGAAGTAGTGGAATGAAGACGGCGAGCCTCGCCAGAGACCCTTCCCGCCGCTTTAGCGGCCGGCGCTCTGCGCCGCGGGGGTTCGGGGGCGGAGCCACCGTCAAAATAGGCGCCAACGGGCACCAAATAAAAAAGAGCCACGAAGGCTCTTTTTTATTTGGTGCCCAGGACAAGAGTTGAACTTGCACGCCCTAAAACAGGCACTACCCCCTCAAAGTAGCGTGTCTACCAATTCCACCACCTGGGCTTTTAGGGACTGCAAATGTATGCTAAAAATTCGATTATCCAAAAAAAATCAAATATTTTCTTTTTCGGCGCAGAACCTTTATCTTTGAAGATTGTACGAATCAAACTAAACAAACATATACAATGATCAAGATCGACAACAGCGGATGCAGGACATTCGCAAACGAGCAACAGATTAACAATTATATGCAAAAGGCCTTCGCCGGCTTCGACACTCTCGAAGGCGGACAGGGCGCAGGCAACGACTTCCTGGGCTGGAACCACCTCCCGCAAACCATCACCAAGGAGGTGCTGGACGGCTACAAAGATGTGGTAGCAAGGTGGCAGAAGATGGACATCGACACAGTGGTGGTAATCGGCATCGGCGGCAGTTACCTGGGCGCCAAGGCCGCCATAAGCGCGCTCGGCCATAATTTCACAGCTAAACTGGCCAACAAAGGGATGCACATTCTCTTTGCCGGCAGCAACCTCAGCGAAGACTATCTTGCCGAACTCACCGACGTAATAGAGGACCGCAACACCGCATGCGTGGTAATTTCCAAATCCGGGACCACCACGGAGCCGGCGGTTGCATTCCGTGTAGTAAAGCAATATATAGAGCAAAAATACGGCCTTGCAGAGGCCGCCAAGCGCATCGTGGCAGTCACCGACCGTGCACGCGGCGCCCTCAAGAGCCTGGCCACGGCGCAGGGCTACACATCCTTCGTAATAGAAGACAACATAGGCGGCCGCTACTCGGTGCTGACACCCGTTGGCCTGCTGGCCATCGCCCTGGCAGGTTATGATATAGACGCTATGGTGCGCGGTGCCCAGGAGGCAGAGAAAGTGTGCAGCGAGCGAAGCGAAAACAACCCTGCAATTCAGTATGCCGCCCTGCGCAATATGCTATACGACGCCGGCTACAAGACGGAGATTCTGGTGAACTACAACCCCCGTCTGCTCTACGTGTCCGAGTGGTGGAAACAACTCTACGGCGAAAGCGAAGGCAAGGAGGGCAAGGGCATCTTCCCCGCAAGCGTCACCAACACCACCGACCTGCACTCTATGGGCCAGTATATCCAGGAGGGCGAGCGCACCTTGTTCGAGACCGTGCTGCACGTGGAGCGCTGCAAGCGCGAAATGCGCATCCCCTTTGACAAGGACAACCTCGACAACCTCAACTACCTGGCAGGCAGGCGGGTAGAGGAGTGCAACGAAGCCGCTATGAACGCCACCATTATGGCCCATATAGACGGCGGCGTGCCCCAGATAAAGATTGGCATCCCCTGCGTGGACGAGTTCAACCTCGGATGGCTGTTCTACTTCTTTGAGAAGGCCTGCGGCATAAGCGGCTATGTGCTGGGCATAAACCCCTTCAACCAGCCCGGCGTGGAGGCCTACAAAAAGAATATGTTCGCGCTGCTGGGCAAGCCCGGTTTCGAAGAACTCGCAGCCGAACTCAAAAAAAGAATGTAATGTTCAACTATAAATCCCTGCAACAATGAGCGAAGAAGTAAACAAAGATCCCCGCGACCTCAACGGTGACGGCAAAGTCACTCTGGACGAGAAGGTAAAGTACGGCCTCAAGCAGGCCGGCGAAAAGGCAGAAAAAGCCTTGGAAGATGTAAAGGCAGATGCCAAGGACCTCTACGGCAAGGCCAAAGAAGGTGCCAAGGACCTCTATGGCAAAGCCTCCGAAAAAGGCAAGGAACTCTACGACAAAGCATCCGTAAAAACCAAGGAAGCCGTCGCAGAGGCAAAGGCCAAAGTTCAGGAACTCAAGGACAAAGGCAAAGCCGAAGCCTAATGAAATTTTCTTGCTTTACTAGAATCGGGGCCCGGGAGATTTCCCGGGCCGCGGTCATACTTATGGCCGCCCTGCTGCCGTTGCTGGTATCGTGCAAGCGGTCGTCCAAGCCGGTCGAACCTGCCGCGGATGCGACTACGATTGACGTAATGACCTTCAACGTGCGGCTCGGCACCGCGAACGACGGCAACAACAGCTGGAACTACCGGCGGTTTGCCGCCTCTATGATGATTAACGAGCAGCGGCCGGTGGCTTTCGGGGTGCAGGAGGCGTACGACTTCCAGCTCGAGTATCTGGTGCAGCAGTGCAAGTGCTACAAGTGCGTGGGCGTTGGCCGTGAAGACGGGAAAAGCGCCGGCGAGCATATGTCGGTGTTCTATGACACCACACGCGTTGAGCTCAAAGACTGGGGCACCTACTGGCTCTCCGAGACTCCGGACGTGCCATCTCTTGGCTGGGACGCGGCCTGCAAGCGCACCGCTACTTGGACTCTGCTGGAGGACAAGAAAGCGGGACGGAGCTTCTTCTTTGTTAACACGCACCTGGACCATGTGGGCGTCGAGGCTCGCAAAAACGGCCTTACCCTGGTTGTGGAACGCATCGGCAAGATGAATCCTGATGTGCCTATGATACTCTGCGGCGACTTTAATGTCTTCCCGGATGACCCGTGCCTGGACGGCCTTCGGGCTGTGATGCAAGACAGCTGGCAGACCGCTGCGGAGGTTGACGACGGCACCACCTGGCACGACTGGGGCCGCAACCCGGATGACCCGCACATAGACTATATCTTCTACTCCCGTTTCGCCGGCTGCGAAAGCATCCGCCGCGTCACCAAAGAATACGGCGGCCGCCCCTTCGTCTCCGATCACTATCCCGTCGTCGCCCGACTCCGGTATTGATTTAGGATTATAATATTTGGGTGATCGCTTGCGGTGTAACTATTTTTTAGTTACATTTGCAGATGCTATGGGAACGAAAGAAAAATTAGTGGAAAGATTGAAGGCGACGCCCGTGGACTTTACTTGGAGCGAGGCTTCAAGGCTATTGTCGTTTTTGGGTTATACCAAGTCAAACAAAGGAAAAACATCGGGGTCGCGTGTTTGTTTCTCTGCGCAGGGAAAGGCTCCTATATTGCTGCATAGGCCTCATCCTGCCAACGAGATGAAACGATATGCGGTCATTCAGTTGTTGCAATTATTACAAAAGAACGGAGATATTTAGTATGAATACACTAAGGTACAAAGGTTATATTGGCTCTGTCGGATATAGTGAGGCGGACAAAGTGTTTTTTGGGAAAATAGAGGGGATTGACGGGCTGGTGAATTACGAGGGAGCGTCGGTGGCGGAGCTTACTGCGGCGTTTGAGGCGGCAGTGGAGGATTATCTGGTATTTTGTGAAGAGCAGGGCATAAAGCCCGAAAAAAGTTATACGGGCACCTTTAATGTCCGCATAGAGCCCGATGTCCACCGCGAAATAGCGAACCGTGCAATCGCTGCCGGAATCTCGATAAATGCATTCGTCAAAAAGGTGTTGAACGAAGCTGTGAGGCGGCCATTCCAGAATAAAATGGTGGATGGATATGTCGTAACTTCACCCGACCCCGCTATTTTAGCAGAACCTGCCGCAAGCTATGGACCGGCAGAAAACGTAACGGTCAAGGTCCCTCGTCGCGATGTGGAATTGGCGAAAACCATCGCAGAGCGGATGGGCTGGGAGTTAACGGATGACAAACGTTAGTGCATCCTGAATGATATCGCAAAAAATCCATATCTTTACGCAAACAAACCATTAAGTACTATGTTAGAGGAAAAGATACAACAGGACATTAAGGCGGCGATGCTGGCAAAGGACAGCGTGGCGCTGGCGTCGGTGCGCGGCATTAAGGCTGCGATTCTGCTGGCCAAGACGGCCGAGGGCGGCAAGCCGGTGGACGACACCGAGATAGTCAAGATAATCCAGAAGCTGGTGAAGCAGCGCAAGGAGAGTGCGGAGATTTATGCCCAACAGAACCGCCCGGAGCTGGCGGAGAACGAGCTGGCTGAGGCTGCCGTGATGGAGCGCTACCTGCCCAAGCAGCTTTCCGAGGAGGAAATCGAGGCCAAGTTGAAGGAAATAATAGCCCAGGTGGGCGCCGCATCTATGGCCGATATGGGCAAGGTGATGGGCGTCGCCACCAAAGCCCTCGCAGGCCAGGCAGACGGCAAAGTCATCAGCGCGCTCGTTCGCAAACTGCTCGCATAATAAAGGCAACCAAATATGAAAAAACTCATCTTTTTGGCGGCGGTGCTCCTGGCGGGGGTGTCGGCGCAGGCGCAGATTTTTGACATAGCCACCAAGGTCGGCAAAATGCGCGTGGAGGCGTGCAGCGACAATATCTTCCGGGTGCAGATAACCCAGGGAAGCGATTATCCCGAGTCGCTTATGCTCCGCTACGGCATCTTCCGCAGCGAGTGGGAGGGCGTCAGGGCAGAAATAGACCAGGACGAGTCCAGGGCCACCATCAAAACCCCCGGTCACACCCTTACGGTAGACAAGACCACCGGAGAATTGAAGTTGGCCGACGCGGAGGGGAAGGAGGTAATAAAGTCCGTTCTTTATTCCAACGGCAGCAGCGATGCCACCCTGGCGCCGCTGGCCGACAAATACAACGCCCAGTTCCGCTATCTCAACGAGCACGTGAACATTATTGGCAGCGACCACTGGGAGATTAATGTGGATGCCGGCGTGGACATAACCGACAAAGTCCGCACCAGCGCGCTGAGGTTCGCGCTCGGCCCCGAGACCCGCATCTACGGCGGCGGCAGCGTGAGCCGGCAGCACCTGCAGCACCGCGGCGAGGTGCTTCGCATCTTCACTACCTACGCCAACACGGAGAACGTGAACCCGTTTATGATGACCAGCGACGGCTGGGCGGTGCTCAACAACACCACCAACGTGAGCTTTTTCGACTGCGGCGTGAACGAACCCGACAAGATGATTGCCTTCAGCACGGTCAAGGATGCCGATTTCTACCTGCTTACAGGCGAAAATATGATGGAGCTGCTGCGCCGCTACCACGACATAGCGGGCGGCAACTACCTGCTGCCCCGCTGGGCCTACGGCTGCTGCTTCGGCCCCCACTTGAACGCCGACGGCTTCACTTTTATGAACGAGGCCGTGAAGTTTATGGAGCAGGGCTATCCTATGGATATGATGTGGGTGGAGCCGCAATGGATGGAGACCTACTACGACTGGACCGTAAACAAAAAATGGGACTACAAGAAGTTCCCCGGCCAGCCCTACTGGTATTCCAACGAAACCGAGAACGGCGAGCACGGCGGCAGTTTCATATCCCGTATGCACGCGCTAGGCTACAAGATTTGCCTCTGGCTCAACATCGATACCGACCTCAGCGTTATGGAGGAGGACCGCCTTGCCCGAGAAAACGGCGGCAAGGAGTCGGGCCAGATTAATTGGTTCGACCACCTGCGCAAGTTCCTCAGCAACGGCGTGGACGGCTTCAAGCTGGATCCCGGCCAGACAGTGGACCGCCACCCTAACCGCAAATATTACAATGGTTACACAGATGCGGAGATGCACGAGGTGAACCAGGTGCTGCTGCCCAAGCAGTTTCTGGCAATGAACCGCGATTTCCGCGCCACCCGTTCGTTCCACCACTACTGCGGCGGCTTTGCCGGCACCCAGCACTACACGGCTGCGACCACCGGTGACAGCGGCGGCGGAGTGGCAGTGCTATACGACCAGCTCAACCTTCAGATGAGCGGCTACAACAACACCAGCTGCGACGTGGGCGCCAGCACCGACGGCCTCCATATGGGCATCTTCCTGCCCTGGATGCAGATAAACAGCTGGTACAGTTTCAAGGAGCCGTGGTACCAGCCCCTGGAGGCACAGGTTGTATACCGCAATTATCTGCAGCTGCGCAACCAGATGGTGCCCTACACCTACAGCGGTGCGCTCAGGGGCTCCGTGGACGGCGATCCGGTGATGATGCCTATGCCTCTGGCCTTTCCCGACGACCGCAACTGCGACGACCTGGCGCACGAGTATATGTACGGCGGCGATATGCTGATAACCGTCTTTACAGACAAGGTCTATCTGCCAGAAGGCACGTGGTATGACTTCTGGACAAACCGCAAGAAGGAGAGCACCGGCGAAACTATCCCCGCCGAGTTCGACAAGAGCCAGTACGGCGGCCCCGTGTACATCCGCGAAGGGGCGATAATCCCTTTCCAGCACGTGGCGCACCACGCCTGCGAGCGTCCGCTGGACACCCTGGTGATCAACGTATGGCCCGCCGACAAGGGCGAATACACCTTCTGGGAAGATGACGGCACCACCTACGAACACGAGAACGGCGCCATTGCCCGCACCCGCTTCAGCTACACCAAGAAGGGAAGGAAAGTGGAATTCACGGTGGATCCCGTGGAAGGGAACTACAATGGAATGCACGCCAGCCGTACCTACGAAATGAAGGTCACCCTGGACCGCAAGCCCCGCCGGGTGAAGGCAGGCGGCAGACGCATCAAGAACGTAGAGTGGGACAAGGTGCGCAAGGTAGCAACCTTCTGCGCCGAACACCCCGACACCGCACAACCGCTATCTATTCGAATACGATAGTCTTATTCTTGAAAACCATCACCTTGCGGTCGATGTGTTTCACCACGGCGCGCGAGAGCACGATCTTTTCCAGGTCCTTGCCCTTGCCAATAATGGATTCCACCGAATCTTTGTGGGTGATGCGCGCCACATCCTGCTCAATAATAGGGCCGGCGTCGAGTTCGCTTGTAACATAGTGACTCGTCGCCCCTATTATTTTTACGCCGCGGTCAAAGGCCTGGTGATAGGGTTTGGCCCCCACGAAAGCGGGCAGGAATGAGTGGTGGATGTTGATTATCCTGTCGGGATAGGCTTTTATAAAATCGTCGCTTATTACCTGCATATAGCGGGCGAGAACTATAAAGGTTACGCCGTTTTTGCGCATCAGCTCCAGCTCCGCCGCCTCCTGGGCCGCTTTGTTCTCCGGAGTGACGGGGAACACGTGGTATGCGATGCCGAACTTTTCTGCTATCGGCCGCAAATCTTCGTGGTTGCTAATTATCAGCGGAATGTCCACATTCCACTCGCCGGCGCTCCAGCGGGCCAGCATATCGTAGAGGCAGTGGGACATCTTGCTTACAAAAATGCACATCCGCGGCTTCTGCTCCGCAAAATAGAGGCGGAACTCCATAGCATATTTTTGTGCGTACAGGGTATTGAAATATTCGCCGATGCGCTCCTTGGGAATCAAGAAGGATGTTATGTCCCATTCCACGCGCATAAAGAAAGCGTTGTTGTCGTGATCTACATACTGGTCCAGATACACGATGTTGCCCTTGTTCACCGTGATGAAATTTGAAATCTCGGCAATGATGCCGGGGGTGTCGGGGCAGTGGATCAGCAGTATTGCGGTGTTCTTCTTCATAACAGTCTTTTAAATTGTAACCACAGGGCGCAAAAATAGGCATATTCTTGCATAAGATGAAAAATAACTCTACTTTTACCCCATTATGAAAAAAATAAGAGTTTTCGCACCTGCCACCGTGGCCAATATGGGCTGCGGGTTCGATATTATGGGTATGACGCTCGACGCCGTGGGCGACGTGCTGTCTGTGGAAGTCGGTGAAGGCGACAGCCTTACAATAGTAAACAAAACTCCGCACAAACTCCCGGAGAATGTAGAGCAGAACGTCATAACGCCCGCCGTGCGGGCTTTTCTGGCGGCTTACGGATGCCCTATGTCCGTCACCGTGACGGTGGAGAAAAAGATTGCCCCCGGCAGCGGCATCGGGAGCAGCGCGGCCTCCTCTTCTGCGGCTGTGTATGCCCTCAACGAGCTTCTGGACCATCCTTTCCCCGACGAGCGCCTGGTGGAATTTGCAATGGAAGGTGAAAAACTCATAAGCGGCGGCACGCCCCACGCCGACAACGTGGGCCCGTCCATCCTGGGCGGAGTGGTGCTGCTGCGCGGCTACGACCCGCTGGATGTGGTGCGCCTCCCGGTGCCCGGGCGCTTCTGCTGCACCGTCGCCCATCCCGATATTATGGTCTCCACAAAAGAGGCCCGCGAAGTGCTCCCCAAGGACATTCCGCTGCGTATGGCGGTAAAGCAGTGGGGCAATGTGGCAGGTCTGGTGGCCGGTCTGGCGGAGGGCGATGTGGCCCTTATAGGCCGCTCTATGCAAGATGTGGTGGTGGAACCCTACCGCAAACATTTTATCCCCGGGTTCGACGAATTGCGCAAGAAGGTGCTCGAGATAGGCGCGCTGGCAATGAATATCTCCGGCGCCGGTCCCTCCGTCTTCGCCCTTTGCGAAAATATGACCGTGGCGGACAAGGTGGGGGAGGTTATGAAAGCCCATTTCCTGCAATACAACATAGATTCCCGCATCTACGTCTCCAAAATTTCCAACCGCGGCGCCCGCACTTTGGAAGATTATAATTTCTAGCCGATGAAATTCTACAGCACCAGGGACGCCTCGCGCAAGTTGTTCACGCTTGCAGACGCATCTTTCCTCGGGCTTGCACCCGACGGCGGCCTGTTTGTGCCGGAGCGCATTCCTCAGGTGGATATGGAGCGGGTGCAGCGCCTGGCGGCCGTTTCTTACGCCGATATGGCGGGCTATCTGGCGGGCGTCATCTTCGATGATGTTCCGGCAAACGTAATAGACGAGGTGGTTCGTTCCGCCTACGATTTCGATATCGGTTTCCACTGGTTCGGCTCCCGCAAGGCGGCTCTGGAGTTGTTCCACGGCCCGACCTTCGCCTTCAAAGATTTCGGCGCCCGCTTTATGGGGCGGATGACCGGCCGGCTCAACACCACCGACAATCTGACCATACTCACTGCGACCAGCGGCGACACCGGCAGCGCGGTGGCGGGCGGCTTTTATAACGTGCCTGGCGTGGACGTCGTTATATTGTACCCGGACGGCAAAGTGAGTCCGCTGCAGGAGGCCCAGATGACCACCCTTGGCGGCAATATCCACCCGCGTCGCGTGCGCGGCAATTTTGACGACTGCCAGCGGCTTGTCAAGGCAATGTTCAACGATGCCGATTTGCGCAGCCGCAAACGCATCACCAGCGCCAATTCTATCAACCTGCTGCGCTGGATTCCTCAGAGTTTCTACTACTTCTATGCATACTGCCTTTGGGCGCGTGAGCATTCCGGGGCCCCGGAGATTGTGGTCCCCAGCGGCAACTACGGCAACATCACCGCCGGTATGCTGGCGGCCCGGATGGGGATGCCGGTGAAGCGCTTCATAGCCGCCTCCAATGCCAACGATGTTGTGCCGGAGTTCCTCCTTACCGGCAATTACCGCCCCCGCGCGTCGGTGCGCACGGTGGCCAACGCAATGGACGTGGGCGCCCCCAGCAACTACGAGCGTATGATGTGGCTCTACGGCGATGTGGAGACTCTCCGCCGCGAGGTGGCGGGTTTCTCTGCAACCGATGCCGAGATTCTGGATGCGATTCGCGAAATTGAAGAGAAATACGGCTATGTCAGCGACCCCCACAGCGCAGTCGGCTATCTCGCTGCAAAACACTATGACATAGACGGTTTTTGGCTTTCCACCGCCAGCCCCGCCAAGTTCGGGGAGGTCATAGAGAAGGCTGTCGGGCATTGGCCCGAAATTCCCGCCGCACTCCGCGACCGGATGGAAAAGGAGCGCGTCTACACTATGATGGACGCCTCCGAAGCCAATCTCAAAGATTATCTATTGTCATTATCATAACAATTAAAAAAATGCGTCGCAGCCTGTTATTCTTATCTGTTCTGCTAATTATGGCTTCCTGCAAGCCGATGGATAAACCGTCTGATATTGAACCTGACAAGGTGGATTGGTCAAAGGACTTTTACCACAAGTCTTTTGTTATGAAATTCACGGCCAACTGGTGCGGTTTTTGCCCTCGGATGGCCGATGCCGTGGCATTGGCACAGGAGCAGAATCCCGACAAAATAGTGTTGATGGACATTCACGGTTCCAACGATCCGCTTGTGTTTGATGATGCAACGGTTTTGATGAAGAACTACGGGGTTGGGGGGTATCCGACGGGCTTCTTTGATTTCCGTTACGAAGTGCAGAACGGCAGTAGTGAACAAGTCGCCAGGCAGCTTACGGGATATTTGACGCAGGCAGAGCAGAATTCTGCCGGATCTGCGATTTCATACAAGTCGTCTTTTTCGGGCAATAAACTGGATATTCATCTTTTCCTTTACCTGCGCCAGGCGACGGACTATAAAGTGTCGGTATTCCTGTTAGAAGACGGCCTTGTTGCCAAACAGTCCAATTATTTGGGAGAAAGCGACGACAACTACGTCCATAAAGATGTGGCACGAGTGTCGGTAACCGCTCCTTTGGGCGATGCTTTCTCTACGACAGAAGAAAACAGCATAAAACGTTTCGATTATTCTGTTGAGGTGGCGTCTGGCTACAAAAAAGAGAATTTAAAGATACTGGTGTTTGTGCAGCGCATCTTAGACGAAAAATTCTATGTTGACAATTGTGCGATAGGGAAGGCTGGTGAGAATCTCTCGCTCAAATATAGCATATAACTATGAACGGAAATTCTTCTGCAAAAATGTCCCGCAAGGACTTCCTGAAGGTTTCTTCCCTCGGGCTGGGTGGCTTGGCTCTTGGTCTGAAACCGGCTGTTGCCGGCGCTGCGGAGGCTTCTTCGCTGCCAAAAGAGGACAAGCGCAACCTTTATGAGAGTTGGCACAGCCCGTGGCAGCCGGAGATACCGCGCCGCCTGAGCGACCGAACCCACGAATTGGCCTGGATGGGCCTTTCGGGGGAGATTGGCAAAACGATGGGCCGCGTTGACTGGCCTTACGAATTGGATCCGAGCCTGACTCCTCAAAAGCGGTTTGCCGCGGCAGCTATGAGCGTGGCGGAGAACGTTCCGCTCCGCATCCTCCCCGGCGAGCTTATTGTAGGCTCCGCCACCTTGATAGAGGGGGCCGAATCCAAGGTGCCGGTGCTGGACGAGTGGGGTGTAAACCACACTACATTCCAGTTCGGACGCATCCTCAAAATGGGCTATGATGGGCTGCGGCGCGAAATCCGCGAGCGCCTTGCCTCCGGGACTCTGGACGAACGGGGGCGCGACATAAACGAAGCGGCGCTCCTTACTCTCGATGCAGCCGACATCTGGCAGAAGCGCAACATAGGCCTGCTGGAACAGATGCGCGATGGCGGGGAGACGGCAGAGGGCAAGAAGTTCTATCAGGATATTATCGATACTCTGGAACAGGTCCCCGACCGCGCCCCGCGCTCCTTCCGCGAGGCGGTGCAGTCGCTTTGGAGTATGTACTGCTTCAACCGCCTGATGGGCAACTGGTCCGGCGTGGGCCGCATAGACCAGATGCTGGGCCCGTACCTCAAGGAGGACCTTCGCAAGGGCATCCTCACCATAGACGAAGCCCGCGAAATCCTGGCCCATTTCTGGATCAAGGGCACCGAGTGGATAGGCTATCACATTTCCAGCGGCGATGCCCAGTTCTACCAGAATATCATTTTGGGCGGAATAGACAAGGACGGTCGCGAGGTTACAAACGAGGTGACGTACCTCGTGCTGGATATCGTTGAGGAGCTGCATATAAGCGACTGGCCGGTGGCGGTGCGCCTTGGCGACAAGACCCCGGAGAAGTTGTTCCGCCGCGTGGCGGAGGTGCAGCGCTTTGGAGGCGGCATAGTGTCGGTTTACAGCGAAAACGTGGTGATAGATGCGCTGGTGAAGTTCGGCTATCCTCTGGACGAGGCGCGCGAGTTCACCAACGACGGCTGCTGGGAAGCCATAATTCCCGGAAAGACCTTCTTTACCTATCATCCTACCGATATGGTTGAGGTGCTGGGCCGCACGCTCCATTTGTACGATGGTCAGGACCCCGAGGTGGATTACCCCGATTTCGAGTCGCTTTACGCCTCTTTCAAGGCGAATCTGCACAAGGACATAGACGGTCTGCAGGAGTGGTTCGACCGCGATTTGAGCGCCCCGGACTGGCTTCCAAACACTATGGCCTCCATATTTGCGGAGGGGTGCCTGGAGAAGGGACGCAACTATTGGAACCGCGGTCCCAAGTACACTATGCAGGGCATCCACTACGGCGGCGTGTCCGACACCGCCAACAGCCTGCTGGTGCTCAAGAAGTTGGTTTACGAGGATAAATACCTCACTTTAGACGAGTTCCTGGATATACTCCGCAACAACTGGGAGGGTTCCGAGGGTTTGCGCCGCACCATTCAGAACCGCTTCGAGTTCTACGGCAACGACAGCGCCGAGGCCGACGCTATGATGTGCCGCGTCTTTGACGATTACACCGCCATCGTGGGCGAGGTCAAGGAGCGCGACGGAGTCAAGCGTCCGTGCGGCATTTCTACTTTCGGCCGTGAGGTGGATTGGCGCCTGATGCGCCGCGCCACGCCGGAAGGGAGCCGGATAGGCGACATATTGGCAACCAACTGTTCGCCGACTCCCGGCAGCGACCGCAAGGGCCCCACATCGGCACTTAATTCATATTGCAAGTTGGATTTCACAAATTCGCCCAGCGGCGCCACTCTGGAGCTCAAAATTCTGCCGTCGTCGGTCAAGGGTGAAAACGGCATAAAGGCGCTGGTGGCCCTTATGAAGACCTTCCGCGAGAAGCGCGGCTTTTATATGCACGTCGATGTGGTGGATACTGCCACCTTGATTGATGCGCAGCGCCATCCGGAGAAGTATCCCAACCTGCCGGTGCGCGTCTCCGGCTGGTCCGCCCGCTTCACCACCCTCTGCAAAGAGTGGCAGGATATGATTATCCAGCGCACACAACAGATTTGCTAATACCGCTCCGGGCAGAGCCTACGCAATGAATTGATTGCTCCCTGCTTATAATACTGGGGCTCCGCCCCAAGCCCCGCCGCTTCGCGCTGGCTATTCTGCAAACTGCCCGCACGCGCTTCGCTAGCGCCTGATGGCGCACACTATCCTTCGCTAGCGCCGGTCGCAACCCAATTCATTGCCTCCGGCTATTTCTGCCCGTCGCTCTAACTAACTAGTCTTGTGAATTGAGAGGTTTCTTCTGTGGTGGGTTCGCGGAAGCGAAGCTGCGGAAGGCCGAGTTTGTCCCGTTTGGCATTGCCCAGGAGGTGGTAGGGGATTACTTCCCGTTCGAATTGCGGATACCTTGACAGCAGGGCTGCGGTGGCTTCTGCGATGCCGTCGCGGTCGTGAAACTCCGGTATATAGAGCACCCGGAAGCGGATTGTTGCGCCGGCGGCAGCCACAGCCTCAAGGTTCGCCAGCATCCTGTGCAGGTCGCCTCCGGTAAGCTCCCGATAGAGCGCTGCGTCCACCATCTTAATATCCCAGAGCCACAGGTCGGTGAAAGGTGCAGTTGCAAGGAAGTCTTCTGTGCGTCCGTCGCCGGAGGTCTCCACGGCGGTGTGGAGGCCGGCGGCTTTTGCCGCCTCCAGAAGCACCCTTGAGAACGCCGGCTGAGCCATAGGCTCTCCGCCGGAAAGGGTCATCCCGCCGCCGGAGTGGCGGTAGTAGGCTTCGTCTTGAAGCACCTCCCGCATAACTTCTTCAACTGCGAGCCGCCTGCCGGCAACCTCCAGGCAGCCGGATGGACAAACATTGGCGCAGGCGTCGCAGGAGCCGCACACAGATGTCCTGGCGGAAGCGGAGGCCAGCGTCCCCCTGGCATCCCCGGCGGGACAAACCCCGTCGCAGGCGCCGCAGCCTATGCAGCGCATCGTATTGAGCAGAATCTCCGGTTTGAAAGATTGCGACTCGGGATTATGGCACCAGGGGCAGTGCAAAGAACATCCTTTCAGGAACACTGTTGTCCTGATTCCCGGTCCGTCGCCGGTGCAAAAGTGCTGTAAATCAAAAATATTACCTGTCATTGCCTTACAAAGTTAACCAAGTCGCAAAATATTTCCTACATTTGTATAATAGAATGGCTTAATAGGATTATTTCAACAACTATAGATATGAAACGAATCTATCAAGAGCCTGCAGTCAAGGTGCTGCAGTTGTCTTCAGAAGGCGTGATGGCTGCCAGCCTGCCCGACGCTATGGGGAATGGCGGAGATTATGGTGATGATCTTAACGGTTAAGGAGGGAAAGAAAATGAAAAAATTACTTATCATCGCAGCCGTTGCTGCATTGGCGCTTACTGCTTGCCAGAAAGTAAACAAGATGGAAGAAGAGGCCTTCCAGGAGGGCTTCAGCGGTACTGAAATCCGCGTTCCGGTTACTATGGACAGCGAGGTCCTCACCAAAACCTTCAGCTATCTGGATTACGACCACCGCAATGACACCCAGGGCTATGACTGGTCGCCGGCGTTCTTCAATAACGACGGAACGTCCAATTTGGTGGGTCTCTTTTCTGTGGATGGTGCGTGGAGCGGAGTCTACAATTATTTGAACAACTCACCTACCAAGCCGTCTTATTTGGAGAAGAGTGGCGATAAATACGAATTGGTAATGAACTTGTACCACGCTATAGACGGTGGAGAGGGTTACAGCCATTTTTTGGTGGGGTTCAATGCCAAGCCCATTGGTACAGGTAGCAATTCTTCATATTCAAACGGAAGTGACGGCGCATTTCTTCGTTTTAACCTGCCGGCCACCCAGTACCAGACTTCAGCATCTGCCAGCCATTTAGATGGAAAGGAACCGATTTATGCAACCGGGTCCATTAACCGTGCCGACGGAACGGCGGGACAAGATTTCAAGTTTCATCATTTAGCATCGTTGTTCCGCATTTACGTGAAGAACACAGGTACGTTCCCCTTGACTGTATCAAAAATCCAATTGGAGATGCCTAACAGGTATTTGCTGGATTGCTATGGCAGAGTCATCCTGGCCGATACTTCGACGGGTGCGGATGTCCCTGATGCCGAAATTGTAGTCGATAATCGTACCACCGTAAATTATCAGACAGTTGTGTGCTCCGACCCGGATGCTACCGGTTGGAATACCATAGCACCGGGCGAGATAGGGACGTTTTACCTTATGGGCATAGGTCGAACGGATATAGATATGACAAGTAAGACCTTCAATATTGTTGTTTATGATCAAACAGCGAATGCGGTTAACAGCATAATCATCAATTGCTCTGATATAGCTGCGACAACCGGGGTAAATCATTTCCTGGCCGGTTATGCATATAACTTCTCCATCAAATCCCCTTCGAAGAGCGTTACAGTCGATGGAATAAACTACCGGATTACTACCGGCACCAATGTCGAAGTGTCTTCCTCCTCCCCCTTGTATCAGCAGGAGACCGTAACAATACCGGCTACAATCCAAGTGGGTGGTGTAACCTATACTGTTGAAGGTATCGGGGGCAATGCCTTCTCGCAGTCGCCGAATTTGAAGAAAGTAACCATTTCTGAAGGAGTTAGATATATTGGCGCTAATGCCTTTACATATTGTGACAATTTGGAAGAAATAATACTGCCTTCTACAATCCACGAAATCAACGAATATAATGGTGTGTTCTCAAAGTGCCCCAAGCTTTCTATAAGCTTCTCCAGCGAGAATCCCGAGTTCCACGTTGACGAGAGGGGAGTACTGTATGGCAGGAGTGTTGCTAGTACAAGTTATAAGAATCTTTTCTTCCTGCCACCTAAATTGACGGGAGATTATACGATAGAAGACGGGACGACGCACGTAGTAAGTGAAGCTATTTTCAATCCCAGTTTCAGCAGTTTGACATTCCCAAGATCTATAAAACGGTGGAGCGGACATTTGTTCGAGTTCTATAATAAGGAACCTAACGATTCTTACAGACTGATTTTTAACTGGAATGCAGAGGAATTGAGCGCCTTCTATTATCAGTCTTCATCAATCTCAAATTTTTACTTCCGCCTTACCTCATACCCTTACAGTTCTTATTTCGACAGGTTTATTATAGATGTTCCGGCCGATTTGCTGGACGACTTTAAGGCTTTGTCTATATTCAAGGATACTACTTACGACAGCACAGGAAGCAAGCACTTCACCTGGGCAACTCACTAGAGTATATATACCAAATGATACTGAACCCCGGCAGGAGATCCCCGCCGGGGTTTCTTTACAGTGGATCTACATCTATAATGATGTCGGTGGAACGGGACATTGCGAGGATGCTCTCCACCGCCTTCACGATGCCCTTCTTCTGGCTCTGGGCGCGGGCGGCGCGGGGCGGCTTGACCCAGATATGGCGGATGTACTGGTCTGCGACGCGGTCCACGGCGGGGGCGACGGGCGGCGTGAAGTCGCTCACCGACGCCTGCTTGAGCGCCCTCTCCAATGAGTTGCAAACCCGCCGCAACTCCTCAGCAGAGGCGTTTTTGACGGTAAGCTGGACAAGCCGGACGTATGGCGGGAAGCCGAACACCTTGCGCTGCTCCAGCATCTGGCCGCGGAATCCGGCGCGGGAGCCGGGGGAAGAGTCGCAAACAGCCTTGAGCACAGGGTGATCCGGCTGCATAGTCTGGATGGCCATGGCCCCGGTGCCCTCCCTGCGGGAGGCGCGTCCGCGCAGCTGCAGCAGCAGTTGCAGAGCCTTTTCGTCCGCCCGGAAATCTTGCAGCGAGAGTATGGAATCGGCATTTATCACCGCCACCAGCGCCAGTTTCTCGAAGTCGAAACCCTTGGTAATCATTTGGGTGCCCACCAGAATGTCGGTGGCGCCGCCCGCAAAGTCTCCCAAAATCTTTTTCTCGGCCGTTATGCTGGCGGCCGTTTCGGTGTCAAGACGGTCTATGCGGGCCTGCGGGAACAGCTCCTGCAGCTCTTCCGCAAGCTTTTCCGTGCCGGTTCCCCTGGCGGTGTATTCTCCTGCTCCGCAGGTAGTGCAGGCCGCCTCGAAAGGGGCCTTGTAGCCGCAATAGTGGCAGGAGACGGTGTTGTTGTATTTGTGGTAGGTCAGGCTCACGTTGCAGTGGGGGCACCGCAAGGTGTCGCCGCACTCGCTGCACTGCAAGAACGAACTGTAGGAGCGCCTGGAGCGGAACACCATCACCTGCTGGCCCGCCTTTAGCCGGGCGTCTATCATATTGACCAGCTGCATAGAGAAGGAGCCGCGGGCGTTGTGCATCCGGTACACCTTGCCCATATCGATTATGGTGACGGGGGCGTCGGCGGCGCCGAAGTATTTCTTGTCCAGCTTCACCAGCCCGTATTTGCCCGCCGCGGCGTTGTAGAGCGACTCCAGCGACGGGGTGGCGCTCCCCATAAGGGTGTCGATTCCCAGCCGGGCGGCCATCATAAGGGCCACGTCGCGTCCGTTGTAGCGCGGCGCCGGGTCATCCTGCTTGTATGAAGCGTCGTGCTCCTCGTCCACAATTATGAACCCGAGGTTCACTATGGGGAGGAACAGCGCGCTGCGGGTGCCCAGCACCAGATAATTGCCTTCGCCGGCCACCAGCGTGTCGAAAATCTTTTTGCGGGCGGGGGCGGTCTGCTTGGAGTGGAACACCAGCAGTTTGTCGCCCACTGCAGCGCGGATGCGCATTTCCAGCTGCCGCGACATTGCAATTTCCGGCACCAGGTAGAGCACGCTGCGCCCTGCTGCGAGATGCTCGCGCGCCAGTTTAATGTAGATCTCAGTTTTGCCGGAAGATGTGGCGCCGTCCAGAAGCACGGTGTGCCGGCCGCCGGCAAAAAGGGCCCGGATTTGCTCCAGCGCCGCGGCCTGGTCGTCCGACAGAGTTTTTTCTTCTTCTATTTTGACCTCCTTGGCTGGACGGTTCACGGTGCGCTTCTTCTCCGTCTGGCGGAAAAACGCGGCGGGGTAGGCGCTTTTGAACACCTCGCCTAAGCTGCAGAGGTAGTAGTCCGCAACGGCCTGCCACAGATCCAGTTGCGCGGCCGGCAGCGGCGGCAGCGCAGCCACTTTTTCTATCGGAAGGACTTTGGCGGCATTGAGGCCGGCGGGCAGAGGGCATCCGGCTTTCCGCACCACCGCCAGGTAGCGCTTGCCCACCATAGTGACCACGACCCAGCTGCCGGGCGCAACGGCAGCCTCAATCCCCTCCGGGACAGAGTAATAGGTTATCCCGCCGCAAAACTTGAGCGGCACGATAACTTCAAGATATGTCTTGCTGCCTTGAGCCATCCTTTTAATATACGAAAAAGCGAACTAAAGTACAAAAAAACTGCTCATTCACGAAAAATTACTAACTTTACGCGCTTAAATATGCACTGATTTTTAGATGGAAAGAGTAAAGTGTCTCATAATAGGCAGCGGCCCTGCCGGCTACACCGCGGCAATCTATGCCTCCAGAGCGGGTCTTAAGCCCGTTTTGATTGAGGGGATGCAGCCCGGCGGCCAGCTCACCACCACCACGGAAGTGGATAATTTCCCCGGCTTTCCGCAGGGCGTGGACGCCAATATGCTAATGGCCAATTGCCGTGCCCAGGCAGAGCGGTTCGGTGCGGACATCCGCTTTGGCACCGTTACCGAGGTGGATTTTGCAAAGAGACCTTTCTCCATCACCGTAGACGGCAACAAACCGTTTGAGGCCGACAGCGTTATTATAGCCACCGGCGCTTCCGCCAAGTATCTGGGGCTGGAGAGCGAGCGCAAGTTCCGCGGTATGGGAGTGAGCGCCTGCGCCACCTGCGACGGCTTTTTCTACCGCAAGAAGGTTGTAGCCGTGGTGGGCGGCGGTGACACAGCCTGCGAAGAGGCCACCTACCTGGCCGGCCTGTGCCGCAAAGTCTATATGATTGTCCGCCGCAACGTGCTGCGCGCCACAGAGGCTATGCAGAAGCGGGTTATGGAGACCGAAAACATCGAAATACTCTGGGAATGCCAGACGCAGGAGGTGCTGGGCGACGAGGCCGGGGTTACAGGCGCCCGCCTGGTGCGCAAGAGCGGCGAGGTATTTGATATAGACATCGACGGATTCTTCCTGGCTATAGGGCACCATCCCAACAGCGACGTCTTTAAAGATTGGGTCGAGACGGACGAGGCCGGTTACATCAAGGTGCAGGCAGGCACCTCGCTTACCAACGTTCCCGGTGTGTTTGCAGCGGGCGACGTGTGCGACCCCCGCTACCGTCAGGCGGTGGTTGCGGCCGGTAGCGGCTGCAAGGCGGCGATGGATGCCGAAAAATATTTGAAGGAGAGTCTTTAAGCAATATGGCAAAGAAACTTACAATACTGTGTATGATTGCCGCTGCGGTGGCTCTCGCTTCGTGCTCTTCCAAGTTCGAAAAGTTGCTCAACAGCTACAACTACGGCGACAAGTATCGCGCTGCGCTTGAGTTCTACCAGAACGAAAAGTACAACAAGGCGGCCCAGTTGTTCGAGAACATTGCAATGAACGCTCAGGGTGCTCCGCAAGAGGACACAGTGCGCTTCTACTGGGGTATGAGCAACTACTATATGAAAGATTTCGCCACAGCCCAGAGTAATTTCACCGAGTTCGTACAGGCTTTCCCCACGAGCCCGTTCGCCAAGGAGGCGGAGTTCCGTATGATTGACTGTATGTACCGCGGCACCTACCGCTACGAACTGGACCAGCGCCCCACACAAATTGCGCTGACCTACATAAACAAGTACATAATAGAGAACCCGGGCACCGACTATGCCAAGTTCTGCAAGGTGATGAAAGACGACCTGGAGGAGCGGCTGGACAAGAAAGCTTTCGAAGGGGCGCGGCTCTACTACCATATGGAGAACTACCTCTCCGCCCACTACGCCCTCAAAAACGTGCTTAAAGACGATGCGGACAACCAATATCGCGAAGATATTCTCTACTACACCGCTATGGCGGCATATAAATATGCCTACAACAGCGTGCCGGAGAAGCAGCGCGAACGCTATATGACCTTTGTAGACGATTATCTCAACTTTGTGGGAGAGTACCCGGACAGCAAGTATAAAGCCGAGTTGGACGGCATCTACAAGAGGGTCAACAAAATAATCAAGAAAGAAAATCAAAATAAATAACGTATGGATACTAAGAACGTTGCAAACAACACTATTACAAGGGATTTGTCGGAACTGGCAGCTCCCACCGGCAACATCTACGAGTCGGTGATGATAATCGCAAAACGCGCCAACCAGATTGGTGCCGATGTAAAGCAGGAGCTCAGCAAGCGTCTGGAGGAATTCTCTACCTATACCGACACTTTGGAGGAGATTAGCGAGAACCACGAGCAGATAGAAATTTCCCAGTATTACGAGAAACTCCCCAAGCCCACCCTGGTGGCTACAGAGGAATTCCGCGAAGGCAAGATTTTCTACCGCAAGGCAGAATAAGCGCTCCAGGTTGATGCTAAGGCGACTCACCATCAACAACTACGCCTTGATAGATGTTCTGGATATTGAAATTCCGGAGCATCTTGTCATTATAACGGGCGACAGCGGCGCGGGCAAGTCCATTATGCTCGGTGCGCTGGCCCTCTTGCTGGGCGGCAAGTACGATGGTGCGGCGCTAAAGGACGCATCCCGCAACTGCGTTGTGGAGGCTCAGTTCGACAGCCACATAGTGCGCAGGGTGGTCACTGCGGCCGGCCGTTCCCGCGTCTTCATAGACGACGAGCCGGCCTCAATGGAGGAGATCCGCACCCTGGCGGCGCAAGAGATTGACATCCATTCGCAGAACAGCCAGCGGCTGCTGGGCGACGATTCCTTCTGCCTGAGTTTGGTGGACACTTGGTGCGGCAACGCCCCGCTGTTGGAAGAGTATAGGCTCTCCTACAACACTCACGCTTCTCTTTTACGCGACCTGCGCAAATTGCGCGAGGAGCGCCTGGCCCGCGAAAAGGAGCGGGAATACACCCAGTTCCGGTTCGACCAGCTGGTTGCGGCGCGCCTTCAAGAGGGCGAGCTGCAGCAGTTGGAGGAGGAGCAGAAAACCCTCGCCAATGCAGAGCAGATAAAGGAGACACTGTCTGCAGCAGTCGGCGCCCTTTCGCAAGGCGAATCACCGGTGGAGCAGCAACTCAAGGAGGTGGTCCGCTCGCTGCAGAAAATAGCGGCATTCCTGCCGGAGGCGGAAGAACTCGGCAAGCGGCTGGAGTCCTGCCGCATAGAGCTCAAGGATGTTTGCGACACCCTCGAGACAAGACAGGAGAAGATAGATGCTTCCCCGCAAAAGCTGCAGCAGATAGAAGAGCGCATAGCGCAGCTCTACGAACTTATGCGCCGCAACGATGCCGGCAGCGAGGAGGAACTTATTGCCCGCCGCGAGTCCTATCGCGAGGAACTGGAAGAGACCGGCGATATGGCGCAGCGCGAGGCGGAATTGGAGAAACAGGTAAAGCAGGCCGATGAGCTTTGCACGCAGCTGTGCGGCAGGCTCACAGAGGCGCGCAAGGCGGCGCTGGAGCCACTGTCGGCCGCACTGCAACAAGATATCCGCGAGCTGGATATGCCCCGCGCCCAGTTCAAGGTGGAGTGCGAAGCGCTGCCGCAACGTTCTGCAAGCGGTGCCGAGCGCGTCCGGTTGATGTTCGCCCCGGCGGGCGGCGACCGGTTCAACGAGGTGGCCAAATGCGCCTCGGGTGGCGAGTTGTCCCGCATAATGCTCTGCATCAAGGCGCTGCTGGCGCAGCACAAGGCCCTGCCCACCGTCATCTTCGACGAAATTGACACCGGGATGTCGGGTAGCCTGGCAGACAAAGTGGGGCGCAAAATTGTGGATATAAGCAAGAATATCCAGGTGATAGCCATAACCCATCTGCCTCAGGTGGCAGCCAAGGGCGGGGCGCATTATCTGGTTTACAAAGAATACACTGCGGACGGCGCGGCATCGCGCATCCGCCGGATAGAGGGGCAGGAGCGGGTAAGCGAAATTGCCCGAATGATAAGCGGCAGCAGCATCAGCTCCGAGGCTTTGGCAGCGGCGCAGGTGCTGCTTAGGGAAGCGAACTAATTAATTAAAAACCAAAATATTATGAGACTTATCATCGAAGATTCTTATGGCAAAATGTCGCAGTGGGCTGCGACCTACATCGCAAATGCCATAAACAAATTCGGCCCCACAAAAGAGCGGCCTTTCGTGCTGGGTTTGCCTACCGGTTCCACTCCGCTTGGCACCTACAAAGAACTCATCCACCTTTGCACAGTTGGCAAGGTTTCTTTCCAGAACGTGGTTACCTTTAACATGGACGAATATGTCGGCCTGCCCAAAGACCACGACGAGAGCTACTACACCTTTATGTGGAGCAACTTCTTCTCCCACATCGACATTCCGGAGGAGAACGTAAACATTCTGGACGGCAACGCCCCCGACCTGGTGGCAGAGTGCAATCGCTACGAAGAGAAAATCAAATCTTACGGCGGCATCAACCTGTTTATGGGCGGTATCGGTCCCGACGGCCATATTGCTTTCAACGAGCCGGGTTCTTCCCTGAACTCCCGCACCCGCGTTAAAGACCTCACCACCGACACCATCATCGCAAATTCCCGTTTCTTTGGCTATGACACCACCAAGGTGCCCCAGAAAGCCCTTACAGTGGGTGTTGGCACCGTTATGGATGCAGACGAGGTGCTCATCCTGGTGAATGGCCACAACAAGGCCCGCGCCCTGCGCCACGCAGTAGAAGAGTCCATCAACCATATGTGGACCATCTCCATACTGCAACTCCATCCTCACGGAATTATTGTCTGCGACGACGCTGCAACAGTTGAGCTGCGCGTGGGCACCGTGAACTACTACAAGGACATCGAGCGCGTAAATCTGGATCCTGCCTTGCTTTAAGGTATGAGCCGTTTGCAGCAATTGCGCTCCTGGATGGCCTCCAGGGGCCTTCAAGTGACAATCGTTCCCTCGAATGATTGTCACTTTGACGAATATGTGCCCGACATGTTCAAGGTAAGGGAATATCTCAGCGGTTTCGACGGCAGCGCCGGCACTCTGGTGGTGACCGCCACAGAAGCGGCCCTTTGGACCGACAGCCGCTATTTTTTGCAGGCGGAGCGCCAGCTGGCAGGGAGCGGCATAGTGTTGATGAAGCTCAAAATGCCAGGCACCCCCGCCATTCCGCAGTGGATTGCCTCCTGTTGCAAGGCGGCAGGCGCCGACCCCTGCAGCTACAAGGTGGGCGTTGACGGCGACCTGTTCAGCTACGACGATTTTGCCACTTACCGCCGCGAACTCGCTCCGATGCCGCTGGAGACCTTCACGGACCCGTTCGACCAGTTGTGGGAGGGCCGCCCGGGTCTGGGGAACAGCCCTATAGTACTGCACAAAGAAGAATATGCTGGGCAGAGCGTGAAGGAGAAATATGCCGCCGTGGCGGAACGCATTGGCGAGGAGGGGCCGTTCGCTCTGTTCATAAGCTTCTGCGACGAGATAATGTGGCTGCTGAATATCCGCGGCGGCGACATCGAATACAACGCCGTTGCGCTTTCTTACTGTCTATTGACCGACAATGGGATAACTCTTTTCTGCCGCAGGGAGAATCTCACCGCAGAGGCAGCCGCCTATCTGGCTGACCAAGGGGTTGAGGTGCGTCCTTACGGCGAGATAGACGGTGCTCTTGCAGCGCTGCCGGCCTCAACAGTGCGCATAGTCAGCAACAATTGCTGCGCTATCAACAAATACAACTTAATCAAGGGCCCCGGCGTTTTGCCGGACCCCACGGTCGGAGGCACCATAGCTATGCTGCGAGCATGCAAGAACGCAGTGCAGGCAGAAGGGTTCCGCCGCGCCTTCCGGCAGGACGGCGTCTGCTGGGTCCGCCTGCTCAAGTTTATCTACGATAACTACTGCAGCGGCCGCCTCAGCGAATACTCCGTTACCCAAAAGCTGCTGGAAATCAAGAGCGCCAGCGAGAACTACCGTGGCGAGAGTTTCGAGCCTATAGTGGCCTGGAATGCCAATGCCGCAAGCGCCCATTACAGCTTTACCGACGAGGCATCCAGTGCCCGCATTGCCGGCGGCGGCTTCTTGCTGATGGACCTCGGGAGCCACTATCCTTACGGCACTACCGACACTACCCGCACCATCTTTTTGGGAGGCGAAGAGCCCACCGCCGGGCAGAAAGAAGATTATACCCTTGTGCTTAAGGGGATGATAGCCCTTGCACAGGCCATTTTCCCGGAGGGGACGCGCGGCTGCCAACTGGACATTCTGGCCCGCGGCCCTATGTACCGCACCGGCAAAATGTATTTCCACGGCACCGGCCACGGCATAGGGCAGTGGCTGTGCGTGCACGAGTCGCCCCAAATCCGGATGGAGTACAGCCCCATCGCCCTGCAGCCCGGAATGGTTATGTCCGACGAGCCTGCTGTTTATGTAGAGGGCAAGTACGGCATCCGCACGGAGAACGCCGTGCACGTGGTGCCGTTCACCAAAACGGAGTGCAACACTTTCTACGCCTTCGAAACCTTCACCCTCGTTCCAATAGACACGCGCGCGGTGGACTTCTCCCTGCTCAACGAGCAAGAAAAAGAGTGGCTCAAGGCCTATAATACAAAGGTTTATGAGAGTCTGAAAGACGACCTCTCAGAAGAGGAGCGTACCTGGCTGCTTACCTACGTAAAGTAATTCCACCGTCTTCGTAATCTATGTTGCGGGATGCTTCGTTGAACATTCCGCCCTCTTCTGTGCGCCTGTCAAAGCGGAAGTTGAGTTGCAGGCCGCTGCCGGGCATATTGCCTATTCCGTTAATCATATCGGAACCATACTTGGACAGAGCTTTTACAAAGTAATTGGCAATGTCGTATCCCTGGAAGCCGAACGGGCCGGGTTCTATGTTGTAGAGAGCCCTGTAGCGGCGCACAAAGTCTCGTGTCGCCTCGTCGGTATAGTCTACATAATAGCCCAGGCAGAAACGGGCGTTCATCCTCTGGAACAGTTCCTGGTCTATGGATTCGAAGCGGCGGGCCTTGTGGCTGGTATAGCCTGTGATGTCGTACTGGCCGCCGCGGGCAATCATACCGGTGTTGCGCACTGCGTCGGCAGCCACGGTCTCCCTCTCGGAGGTGATAATCACGTGGTTGCGTTTGCCCGAAACCAGATTCTCGCGGACGCCGCTGCCGCCGTTGCGGCTGATGCCGCCGCCCACCGTGGAGTAGGGGATGCCCAGCGAATCCAGACAGTGGGTGATTTCTTTATGGAACGTCCCCCTGGTCTCGCCGTTTTCGCCCCATACAATTACATTGTCCTTGGAGGGCCGGTATTGGATGGATTCCGCCAGGCGCATAGTCTGGGTCGATGACGACAGCGGGACGTTGATGAGATATTTGTGGTAATATGCAACTTCCTCTATTTTCTGGTCCATAGGTGAGATGAGGGGCACGCGGTGGGCGTCGCAGTAGTCCGCCACAACCTCTATGTTCTCTACCGAGAAGTTGCCTATCACAAAGTCGAACTTGTCCAGGCCGGCTTTCTCTACCAACTGCAGGCAGCTGTCGTAGTCCGCCATATCAATCACCTTGAGGTAGATGCTTATGCCGCTGGATTTGATTTCGTTGAGCGCCATAAGTATGCCGGCATAGAAATCCAGGAAGTTGCCGGAGGGAGAGTTGGTGCGGGACGCGATGGGCAGCACGAGGGCAATGCGGGCGGTGCCGTTGAATGGCACGATGGCGGGCTCTTCCTCTTCCGGCTCCACCCAATCGGTAATGGTTATTGTGTCGGAATTGCCGGTGCCGTCTTCGGCCTCGAAGGTCTCCTCCTCTGTAATCTCAATCATCTCGTTGTCGTCTATCTCGGAGAAGTCACTTACGGGAATCTTGAGAATCTGTCCTACAACCAAGGTTCTGGAATCCAGGTTGTTGGCTGCAATTATGTCTTCCTGCGAAACTTTGTATTTGAGGGAGAGCATCAGCATCGAATCGTACCACTTCACGCGGTGGCGGATATACCGCACTTCGCCTTGCTGCACCGCGGCGGCGTGGGCCTTTTCGGCTCCGGAGAGTTCCGGCTCCGACTTCCCGCTGTTGTATTCCTGTTTTACATCGGGTTTGGCCTTGGGCTGCGCCTGAGCCTGACTTTCCTTCTCGTCCGGAACTCCGCCGGTAGGTATCAGCAGCAGTGCGCCCACTTTCAGGCCGTTCTCCAACTGGTCCGCATTAATTTTGGAAACCTCCTGGAGATCGACGCCGTAGGCCTTGCAAATGGAATAGAGGGTCTGTTTCTCCTTGACCTTGTGCTCGTAATATACTTTGCCGTCTATACGCACCTTCGAATTGGAAATTTCCACTGCGGCGGGTACGAACTGCTGGGCCTTTGCAGCGGGCGCGGCGGCCAGCAGCATAAGGCAGAGGATAAGGGCACAGGTCTTTTTCATATCTGCGAAATTAGAGTTCCAACCTAGCGAGCATATTTTTTACGTTGCACTCGATGCGGTCGTAAATATTGTCGTAGGGTTCCTTGACAAACTTCTTGCCAGTTATCTTTTCGTATAGTTCGATGTAGCGGTCGCTGATGGCTGTAACTTTCTCTGCGGTCATCTCGGGCACCTTCTGGCCCTCCTTGCCGCAAAAGCCGTTTTCCATCAACCACTCGCGCACGAACTCCTTGGAAAGCTGTTTCTGGGGCAGGCACTTCTCGAACAACTCCTGATAGGTGTCGGCGTAGAAATAGCGGGAAGAATCGGGAGTGTGGATTTCGTCCATCAGGCACAGCTCACCGTTTAAATAACCGAATTCATATTTAGTGTCCACCAGCATCAGATTGTGCTTGGCAGCAATCTCTTCGCCGCGCTTGAACAGCGCGACGGCGATTTTTTCCAGCTTCTCGTATTCTTCACGGCTCATAATGCCGCGGGCAATTATCTCTTCTTTGCTGATGTCCTGGTCGTGCTCACCAATCTCTGCCTTGGTGGTGGGGGTTATGATGGGCTCGGGGAAGCGCTCGTGCTCGCGCATCCCTTCCGGGATGGGGACGCCGCAAATCTCACGGGCGCCCGCCTTGTAGCTGCGCCACGCACTGCCGGTCAGGCAGCGGCGCACAATCATCTCCACCGGGAGCCCTTCGCACTTGTAGCCCACCGTCACCATAGGGTCGGGGGAGGCTATCTTCCAGTTGGGCACGATGTCCTCTGTGAGATCCAGGAACGACGAAGCTATCTGGTTGAGCACCTGGCCCTTATAAGGGATGCCTTCCGGCAGTATCACGTCGAAGGCGCTGATGCGGTCGGTGGCGACCATCACCAGATATTTGTCGGCAACGGTGTACACGTCGCGCACCTTGCCGACATACTTGCCGCTGCAACGGTTAAAGTCAAATTCGGTATGGGTTACGGCAGCCATTACTCTGCGTTGTTGCGGTTCTTGATGTATTCTTCGTTGAGACCTTTGAGCACGTCGGCGGTGATGTCCAGGCCGCGGTTCACGTTGAGCACGGTGTTGGTTGCGCCGGAAGTGGTGAGAATGAGGGAGTACTGATGCTCCTCGTTATATTTCTCGATGAAATCTTTAATGGCGTAGTAAACCTGATTGTTTAGCACTGCCTGCTCCTCCTGCAGTTCGGCATCCTTCTTTGCGGCGTCGTTCTGGAGGTTCTGCTGGCGCTGTGCAAGTTTGTTGCTCTCTTCTTCTGCGGCACTGCGGGTCATAAGGCCCTTCTGGTATTTGCTCTCGAATGCCTTGGCATCGCTCTCAAGCCTGCGGGAACGCTTTGCCAAATCGTCCTGAATGCCCTGGGCCTTGCTCTGAAAAGCGGTCATAAGATCGTTGTACATATCGTAGTTTACAACCAGCGAATCCAGCTGCAGATATACAATGTCGCCGGCTGCTGCGGTAATGCCGCTGGTGTCGGTGAGGTCTACCTCAGTATCGGAAGCGGTTTTCTTCTTGGAAAAATCGGGTTTCAGAATGGACATAACTGCAGCGGCAAGCGCTACTACCAAAGCAATGATGCTGAGGATAAGGGGAGTCTTTTTCATTTTATGATTCTTGTTTTTTAATGATTATTCTTATTCAAGTTGTTTCAAATATGCGGCGATGGTTTGCTCCAGCCCCATATAGAGGGCGTCGCAAATAAGCGCGTGGCCAATCGAGACCTCGTCCAGGCGCGGCATAGTCTGTTTAAAATATGCCAGGTTGGCCAGGTTGAGGTCGTGGCCTCCGTTCACCTCCAGACCGCAGCGCACCGCCTCGCAGCACGCATTGTAGTACGGCTCCACGGCCTGCTCGCGGTTCACAGGGTACATCTCGGCATAGGCCTGGGTGTAGAGCTCTATGCGGTCGCTGCCGATTTCCGCCGCGCCCTGCACCATCCGGGGGTCGGGATCAACAAAAATCGAGCAACGGATGCCCTCGCCCTGGAAAATTTTGCAAACCTTTTTCAAGAATGCGGCGTGGGCCACGGTGTCCCAGCCGGCATTGGAGGTAATGGCGTCGTGGGCGTCGGGCACCAGGGTGACCTGGGCGGGATGCACCTTGCACACCAAATCTATGAATTTATCTATCGGGTTGCCTTCTATATTGAATTCCACCTTTAGCAACGGCTTGATTTCCAGCGCGTCGCTGTAGCGTATATGGCGCTCGTCCGGGCGGGGGTGCACGGTGATGCCCTGTGCCCCGAAGCGCTCGCAATCCAACGCGGCCCGTGTAACGTCGGGCAGGTTGCCGCCGCGGCTGTTGCGCAATGTCGCGAACTTATTTATGTTGACGCTGAGCTTTGTCATATCGGTATAGGAATACAAAAGTAAATATTTTTGGTGAATACCTATATAAAATGCTAATTTTGGGGGTTAAAATTGAACTGATGACAATAGCCATTTACGGACGCAATCTTGACAAGGACGACGAGCGCGTCTGGTTCCTGCTTAGGCGGCTGGCGGCCGGCGGAGCGCGCACCTATGTGTTCCAGGGCAATCTGGAGGCGGGCACCGACGCGGTGCTGGCTCTGGGCGGCGATGGGACCTTTTTGCGGGCCATAAACCTGCTCCGCGGCAGTTCGGTGCCCATCGCGGGCATCAACTTCGGCAGGCTGGGCTTCCTTACCTCCGCTAAGGTGGAGGAGGGGGAGAACGCCTGGATAGAAGATTTGCTGCAGGGGCGCTATTGTGTGCAGAAACGCATTCTGTTAAAGGTCGAAAGCGACGCCGTTCCTCACGGCATATACCCCTACGCGCTCAACGAATTTTCTATCCAGCGCCAGAACCCCGCTATGCTCCGCATAGAAATTGGCATCGGGGAAGGGCGGCTGCCCAGCTATTGGGCGGACGGCGTAGTGGTTTCCACCCCTACTGGCAGCACCGCCTATTCGCTAAGCGTGGGCGGCCCCATCGTGACTCCCGATTCCGATGTCTTTATAATAGCCCCCATCGCGCCACACAACCTGAACGTGCGGCCCATCGTGACTCCCGCGGAGTCCGATTTGACCATATCCTTCGGGGCAAAGTCGTCGCAGAAAGGGGTAGTAACGCTGGACAACACCTCCTTCGAGGTGCCGGTGGGGAGCACATTCAAGGTGACCAAGGCCGATTATTGTGCAAACTGCATCACGTTCAACAATGCCGGTTTTATAGACGCCATCAAAGACAAGTTGCTTTGGGGCGAGGACAAGAGGAACACTTTTTAGCGTATGCAGCCTAGTCACGTAACTATCATAATGGACGGAAACGGCCGCTGGGCCACCGCCAAGGGGCTTTCCCGCAGCGCGGGCCACGCCGCAGGCGCCGAGAGCGTCCGGGCCTGTATGAAGGCCGCCGTCAAGCGCGATGTCAAATACCTGAGTCTTTACACCTTCTCCCAGGAGAACTGGAACAGGCCGGAGAAGGAGGTCGCCGCCATAATGGACCTTATGTCCTACAACATCCGCAAGGAGCTCCCCGAGTTTCACGAGAACGAGGTCGGGTTCAAGGTTATAGGCGATATGGACCGTCTTACCCCCCGGCTCCGCAATGAGATAGAGGCAGCCGAGGCAGAAACCGCCCAGTATAAGGACCATACGCTAATTCTTATGTTTAGCTATAGCGGCAAGTGGGACATAGAGCAGGCGGCTCAGCGCTATGCGCGCGATTTTGCTGCCGCCGGGGGGGCTGGGCAGCGCCCGCTGGAGAGCTACCTGGCCACCGCCGGGATTCCCGATCCGGACCTTTTGATACGCACCGGGGGGGAGCAGCGCATAAGCAATTATATGCTCTGGCAATGCGCCTACACCGAGTTTTATTTTACCGACAAACTTTGGCCTGATTTTAGAGAAGATGATTTCAACGCTGCCTTGGACAGCTTCGCTGCCAGGGACAGAAGATATGGAAAGGTGAATTAATGAGACGTACAGCGATTATATTTCTGTTGATGTTGCTCCCGCTGGCACTGCTGGCGCAGCAAAAGATTGATGCAAGCGATATTACAGTCGATTACACCAAACCGGCGACCTATGTGATTGGCGGCGTCTCTGTTTCCGGAAACCAGTATCTGGACGATTCCCGCATCAAATCTCTGGCCGGCTTCCGTGTCGGCAGCACCATAAGCGTCCCCAGCGAGGAGGTAGCCCTCAAACTGGCGGCGATGATGAATCAAAAGTATTTCCAGAACGTCGGCTTTTATATCGATTCCCTTTCGGTGGCCCGCGACACCGCCTGGCTGCGCATCGACGTCAAGGAGCGCCCCCGCGTGTCGGCCTGGCTCTACCACGGCGTCAAAAAGAGCGAGCAGGACGATCTCAAGGAGAAGCTCAACCTTAAGCGCGGCGGCGAGCTTTCCGATTATGTAATCTCCAGCTCGGTGGGCGTCATAAAGAATTATTATAAGGAAAAGGGCTACAACAACGCCGCCGTCGATGTCAAGACGGAGGAGGATTCCGTAATCAACAACGCCGTGCGTGTCACGTTCGACGTTAACCGCGGCCCCAAGGTGCGCGTCCGCACCATCACCTACGAAGGTGTGGAGGGCATCGACAAGTACAAGCTGGACAAATCTATGAAGAAGACCAAGGACCGCAGTTGGTACAACTTCTTCAACAGCAAGAAATTCAACGAGCAGGAATATCCCAACGACAAGATCACTCTGATAGACGCCTTCAACGAGCGCGGCTATCGCGACGCCCGCATCGTGAAGGATTCCATCTATACGATTGAAGACGGCAAATTGGGCATCAACTTCAAGATTGACCAGGGCCGCCAGTATTATTTCCGCAACATCACCTGGACCGGCAATTCCGTGTACACCGCGGAACAGCTCAACAGCGTGATTCGCATAAACAAGGGCGATGTTTACGACATAGTCACTTTGAACCACCGACTCCAGGGCGGCGGCAAGGAAGACGAGCAGGCGGTGGCTTCGCTCTATCGCAACAACGGCTACCTCTTCTTTAACGTGACTCCCGTGGAGACCACCATCGTAGGCGACTCCGTGGATGTGGAGATCCGTATGGTGGAGGGCAAGCAGGCTACCTTCAACAACGTTCTAATCAGCGGCAACAACATCACCAACGAGCGGGTTATCCGCCGTGCGGTGTACACCCGCCCGGGCTTCCTCTATTCCCAGCAGGATTTCGAGCGTTCCATCCGCGAGCTGGGTACTATGAGCAACTTCGATGCAGAAAAGATAGTGGAGCAGGGGACCGGCTGGAACCTGATTCCCGACCCTATGAACAACACCGTGGACATCTCTTATAATGTAGAGGAGAAGTCCAACAGCCAGCTGGAGCTCTCCGGCGGCTGGGGCGCGCGCACCTTCGTGGGCACGGTCGGCATCAACTTCAGCAACTTCTCCACCCGCAACTTCTTCCGCAAGGATGCGTGGAAACCCGTGCCTCTGGGCGACAACCAGACCCTGGCGTTCCGCTACCAGACCAACGGTACCTATTATCAGGCCCTCTCCGCAAGCTTTATGGAGCCCTGGCTGTTCGGCAAGAAGCCGACTTCACTCAGCGTGTCGGCCTATTTCACCCGTCAGACAAACTCCTACATTTCGCAGTTGTACGCAATTTACAACGACGACCGCTATATGGAGGTCGGGGGCTTTTCCATCGGGTTGGGCAACCGCCTCAAATGGCCCGACAACTACTTTACGGTATACCACTCGCTGGGCTGGCAGTTCTACAACCTGAACAACTGGTACCGCTACTATGTGTTCACCGACGGCCACTACAACAACCTGCACTACACATTCTCGCTGTCGCGTCAGTCCATAGACCAGCAGATTTACCCTCGCGTGGGCCAGGATCTGACTTTCAGCGTGCAGCTTACCCCGCCGTATTCGCTGCTGCGCAAGAAGGATATAGATTATTCCAAGATGAGCGATCAGGACCACTACCGCTGGCTGGAATATAACAAGTGGACCTTCTCCGGCCGCAACTATGTTTCCATTGCGGGCAACCTGGTGCTTATGACCGCGGCGCACTTCGGCTATCTGGGCTATTACAACCGCAAGTGGGGCTACTCGCCGTTCGAGGGCTTCCTGGTGGGCGGCGACGGTATGTCGGGCTACAACACCTACGGCAACGACGTAATTTCGCTGCGCGGTTACGAGGATTATTCCCTCACCCCCTACAAGAACGGAGCTTACGCAGGTAATGTATACGACAAGTTCACTGTCGAACTGCGTTACCCCATTGTGCTCAAGCCGCAGTCTACCATCTTTGCCCTGGCTTTCCTGGAGGGCGGTAACTGCTGGTCCGACATTAAAGAGTTTAACCCGTTCCAAATCAAGCGCGCTGCCGGCGTCGGCCTCCGCGTGTTCCTGTCGGTTGTCGGTATGCTCGGCGTCGACTGGGGTTATGGATTTGACGCGGGCCCTACCGAAGACAAGAGCCAGTTCCACTTTACTATAGGACAACAATTTTAAAACTTAAGCGATATGAAAAAGGTATTTGTAATTCTCACAATCTGCTTTATGTCAGTGTTTACCGCTACCGCTCAGTCGGTGGGCTATGTCGATACGGAGAAGATCCTGAGTTGCATACAGGAATATATCGATGCACAGAATGAACTTAACAATCTCGCAGAAAAATACAAGGCCGAAATCCAGAAGGATGTAGATGCCATTGACGCGCTTTACCGCGACTATATGGGCAAGAAGGCCTCCCTGTCCGCTGCCAGCCAGCAGGCAAAGGAGAACGAAATAATCGCAAAGGAGAAGGCTGTAAAGGAGAAGGAAGAGAACTATTTTGGCGAGAACGGCGTTCTTACAAAACGTTCCACCAAGCTCATCTCCCCCATCCAGGAGGTTGTAGAGGATGCCATTAAGAAGGTTGCGGAGTCCAGAGGGTGCTCTATGGTGCTCGACGTGACCGTGACCACCGGCATCGTTTACAAGAATTCCAAGTATGATCTTACCGATGCAGTAATTAATTATTTAAGATAACCTACTATTATGAAGAAACTTGCACTTGTTTTATTGTTGGCGTCTTTCGCCCTCTCACTTTCTGCCCAGAACATTAAATTCGGCCACATCAACACTCAGGAACTGGTAAGCTTGATGTCTGAAAGAGATTCTGCGGTGAAGCAACTCCAGGCATATCAGAAAGATTTGATGGAGGAGATGGAATCGATGCAGACGGAATTCAACAATAAGTACAACACATATATGCAGAAGCAGGCTACCTGGACCGACGCTATCAAGCAGTCCAAGGAGTCCGAGCTGCAGGAGATGAGCCAGCGCATCCAGCAGTTCCAGCAGACAGCGCAGCAGGATCTGGCACAGCTGGAGCAGAACCTCCTGGCCCCCATCTTTGAGAAGGCAAAAGGCGCCATCGCAAAGATAGCCAAGGAGAAAGGCCTCTCCTATGTGTTCGAAATTTCTGCAAATCCTCTGGCATACTACAACGAGGCTCAGAGTTTGGACCTGCTCCCTCTTGCAAAGGCCGCCCTCGGCGTGCCTGCAGAAAAGGTCGCTCCCGCCCAAATCCAGTAGTCTCCGAAGCTGCCTGTCACGCAGAATGTAACAGTTACAGTGAGGGGAATCAGAAATCTGATTGCCCTCACTTGCATTATACCAAACAAATACTATGAATCACAAAGTAATTGACGCAAAGGATGTTGTCATAAGGTTTGCGGGCGATTCCGGAGACGGAATGCAGCTCACCGGAACCTTGTTCGCCGACGCGTCGGCGCTCTATGGCAACGAAATTTCCACTTTCCCCGACTATCCGGCGGAAATACGCGCTCCCCAGGGCACCGTGTCGGGCGTTTCCGGCTTCCAGGTGCATATAGGCAGCGAGGGTGTGAATACCCCCGGCGATTTCTGCGACGTGCTGGTGGCAATGAACCCCGCCGCACTCAAGGCCAACGCCAAGTGGGCCAAGAGCACCGCGACCATAATCGTGGATGTGGACGCCTTTAACGAGGCGCTTTTAAAGAAAGCCGGTTTCACCACGGACGACCCCGTTACCGAGCTCCACATAGAGGACCGCAACATAATCTGGGCCCCCATCACCTCGCTCACCAAGGAGAGTCTGGCCGACAGTGGCCTGGATCCCAAATCGATACTCCGATCCAAGAATATGTTCACCTTGGGAATGTGTTTCTATATGTTCAACCGTCCCCTGGAGTATACCTACGCATATCTGGAGAAGAAGTTCGGTAAAAAGAAACCGCAGTTGGTGGAACCCAACAAAAAGGTGCTGTTCGACGGCTTCAACTACGCCGCCAACATACAGGCTATCGCCAACACTTACACTGTGGCGCCGGCCGATCTGCCGAAGGGCACCTACCGCAACATCAACGGCAACCAGGCGGTGGCCTGGGGTCTGATTGCGGCAGCGGAGAAGGCGGGCCTCCCGCTCTTCTGCGGCTCTTACCCTATTACCCCCGCGACCGCCATACTGGAAGAACTTGCGATTCATAAGAACCTGAACGTGAAGACGATGCAGGCGGAGGACGAGATTGCCGGAATATGCACCGCAATAGGTGCGGCGTACGGCGGTTCCCTGGCGGTTACCACCACTTCCGGCCCCGGCTTGAGCCTTAAGAGCGAGGCGATGGGCCTGGCTATGATAACCGAGCTTCCGCTGGTAATAGTGGACGTGCAGCGCAGCGGCCCCTCCACCGGTATTCCCACCAAGACGGAGCAGACCGACCTGGCGCAGGCCCTCTACGGCCGCAACGGCGAGTGCCCCATCTGCATTGTCGCAGCGCACTCTCCGTCCAACTGCTTTGACGCAGCCTTTACAGCCGCCAAGCTGGCTCTGGAGCATATGATGCCCGTAATCCTCCTCACCGAGGGCTTCCTGGGCAACGGCAGCGAGCCGTGGCGCATCCCCTCAATGAAAGATTATCCCGCCATCAAGCCGCCCATTATCGAGAGCTGCGAGGGGGCTTTCAAGCCGTTCGAGCGCGACCCCAAGACCAAAGTCCGCAGTTGGGCAATCCCCGGCAAGGCCGGTCTGGAACACCGGGTGGGCGGTCTGGAGAAGAATCCCGCCGGCACTATCTCTTCCGACCCGGAGAATCATGAGTTTATGGTTGCCCAGCGCGCCGCCAAGGTGGCCGCCGTGGCAGATTGCATTCCCGACCTCGAGGTTATCGGCGGCAAGCAGGGCGACCTGCTGCTGGTGGGCTGGGGGGGCACCTTCGGCCATCTGTACACCGCCGCCAAACAGCTGCAGGCAGAGGGGGCTAGCGTGTCGCTGGCGCACTTCGATTACATCAATCCTCTCCCCAAGAACACCGCGGAGGTTTTCAAGGGTTTCAAGAAGATTATGGTGTGCGAGCTCAACAGCGGCCAGTTTGCCGACTATCTGCGCGCACGCATCCCGCAGTTCGAGTATGCACAGTACAACAAGGTGCAGGGTCAGCCCTTCATTGTGAAGGAGCTGGTGGACGCTGCAAAAGAACAATTATAGGAGGGTGACATTATGAAATATACTGCACAAGACTTCAAGAGTAATCAGGAAGTGCGTTGGTGTCCCGGTTGCGGTGACCACGCGGTTCTGGCAGCGCTTCAGCGTTCTTTGCCCGCAGTGGCCGAGGCGCTGGGCAAAGACAAGGAGAAGTTCGTGGTGGTTTCGGGCATAGGTTGCTCGAGCCGTCTCCCGTACTATATGGACACCTTCGGGTTCCACAGCATTCACGGCCGCGCCACTCCCATTGCCACCGGCCTCAAGGTGGCCAATCCGGAGCTTTGCGTTTGGCAGGCGTGCGGCGACGGTGATGCGCTGGCAATCGGCGGCAATCACTTTATCCACGCAATCCGCCGCAATGTTGATCTTAACATAATCCTCTTCAATAATCAAATTTACGGCCTCACCAAGGGGCAGTACAGCCCCACGTCAAAGTTCGGCGCCATCACCAAGACCTCGCCTTACGGCACGGTGGAGAATCCGTTCACCCCGGGCCAGCTGGTTCTGGGCGCCCGCGGCACCTTCTTTGCCCGCGGCCTTGACGTCGACATCAAGAACAATCCGGACATCTTTCTGGCCGCAGCGCTGCACAAGGGTGCGTCGGTGTGCGAGATGCTGGTGAACTGTATGATTTTCAACGACGGAGCGCACGCTGCAATAAGCGCGCGTGAGGTTCGTGCCGACCGCACCATTTTCCTTCGCGACGGCGAGAAGATGATTTTCGGCGCGAACAACGACAAGGGCCTTGTGCTGGAGAACGGCGCCCTCAAGGCGGTGACCATTGGCCAGGACGGCTACACTATAGACGATATCCTCGTGCACCACGCCGACACTCGCGACACATTCCTGCACAGTATGCTCATCGATATGAAGGGCGACCTGCCAGTGGCTCTGGGCGTAATCCGCAACGTAGAGGATTCTACCTACGACGAGAACGTGGAAAAACAGCTTCAGGAAGTTACCGCAGCCGCCAAGGTTCACTCAGTAGATGAATTACTGCATTCCGGCTCAACCTGGGAAGTGAAGTAATTATTGCGCCGGGCAGAAATAGCCGGAGGCAATGAATTGGGTTGCGACCGGCGCTAGCGAAGGAGGCACGACTGAGCGACAGGGAGCAATCAATTCATTGCGCAGGCTCTGCCCGGCGTGATGCCTCCGACATCGTGAACACGTAGCCAGGTGGCGCCGCGCTCGACGGCAATATCTTGAAGACGGCGGGTCTCGGCGAGGGTCTCGTCGTCTTCAGGTTTTGTGCCCTGCCTCTGGTAGGTCATTCGCTTGCGGGAGATGCCGGCCAGTATTTCGCGGCCGAAGACTTTCAGTTCGTCCAGGCGGTCCAGAAGTTCGAGATTCTCGTCCACATCTTTGCCAAAGCCGAAGCCGGGGTCCAGGATCCAGTCGTTCAATCCGGCCTCTGCGGCGCGCTTCTCGAAATTGCGGAAGAACCCTGCCACGCGGGCCACGATGTCTCCTTCGCCGTCGGATAATCGGCGTATTTCTTTACCCTCGATGGCCGGCGGGTTCTGGTTGTGCATAGCGATGTACTGCAACCCGAGCCGCGATACCAGCGGCAGCAGTTCGGGGTCGCTCTGCCCGGCGGTGATGTCGTTCACCATAAACGGCCCTATAATGTCGAACGCGCGCTGCACAATATCGGCAGAAAAAGTGTCAATGGAAATCAGCTGCCCGGGGAAATACCGGCGCACCGCCCGCAGCACCGGCTCCAGCCGCCGCCACTCCTCCGCCACACCGGGATATTCGCTCCCCGGCCGCGACGAACAAGCCCCGATGTCGATAGCATCCGCCCCGCCGGCAATCAACTTCCGCACCCGGGCGTTGAACTGCCGCACCCCGCTCACGCGGCTGCCGCAATAGAACGAATCGTGATTGATATTCACGATGCCCATTATCTTTAAATTGGCATCCATAATCCCGAAGAAAAAAGTTATATTTGCAAAGATACTTAAAAAGTGACGCGAATATGCTGATAGTTCTAGAAGGATTGGACGGGGCGGGGAAGTCCACGCAGCTCAAGATGCTGTGCGATTATCTGCAAGAAAGGGGCGACAAGTTGCGGTACCTGCATTTCCCCAGGTACGATGCGCCGGTATACGGCGAGTTGATTTCTAACTTCTTGAAAGGGGAGTACGGCGGCAACGATGCGGTGCACCCGCAGTTGGTGGCGCTGTTGTTCGCGGAGGACCGCCGCGCTGCGGCAGAGCAAATACGTCAGTGGCTCTCCGACGGCTGCTGCGTGGTGCTGGATCGCTATGTATACAGCAACATCGCCTTCCAGACCTCCAAACTGGCGGACCGGGAAAAGGCGCTCAAGCTGCGCGAGTGGATTTTCAACTTGGAATACAACATATTTGGCATTCCCAAGCCAGATTTGAATCTCTTCCTGGATGTTCCCATCGGGTTCGTGGAGTCCAGGTTGCACCATCAGCGCACCGGTAGCGACCGTGATTATCTGGACGGTGCGCAGGATATCCACGAGGCAGATATAGAGTTCCAGAAGAAGGTGCGCGCCGTTTACAGCGAGTGCTGCGATGGTGACGAGAGCTTTATCCGCATAGATTGCGCCGACCCCGAAACGGGGCAGATTCTCCCGCCGGAGCCCATCTTCGAAAAGATTAAGAGCAAGCTATGAAAGGCATCGCGCGGTTTTGCAGACTCATTTTAGGCGTAGTGCTGGTGTTCTCCGGCTTCGTGAAGCTGCTGGCGCCGGTGGGCACTTCGCTCATTATCAAGGAGTACCTGCTCGCGTTTCACTGCGGCTTTATGGCACCCGCGTCGCTGGTGCTGGGCATCGCCCTCTCGCTTCTGGAGTTTCTCACCGGTATAGCGCTGCTGCTGCGCCTGCGGCTCCGTTTCGCCTCCGGCATCGCGCTGGTTATGATATCGGTCTTCACGTTGCTTACGCTATATCTGGCCATCTTCAACCCGATAGAAGACTGCGGCTGCTTTGGCGAGGCGGTGCATCTTACCAACTGGCAGACATTCTACAAAAACCTTGTGCTGCTGCCGTGCGCAATAATAATATTTGCCTTCCGCAAGCGGATAACCGAGTTCCGCTATCCGGTATGGGAGTGGATATTCCTGGGGCTGTTTGCCGGCCTTGCGGTGGCTGTGCTGCTGCAGATTTTTATGTGGTCGCCGCTGGTGGAATTCACTGCATATAAAATAGGCAGCGAAATAAAATCCGAGCCTCAGGCAGAGTCCGTGCCGCAATACGAAACAGAATTCATATACGAGAAGGACGGCCGCACGGAACAATTCACCCTGGAGAATCTGCCCGATTCCACCTGGACCTTTGTGGAGGCCGTGACCACCACCGCCCCTGGCGGCCGCAACGCCAATGCTTCGGACGCCGATTTCTTGATTGAAAGTCCTCAAGGATACGATATTACAGAAGATATTCTGACCCGCCGCAAGTTGCTGCTTATGTCGGTTTACCACCCCGACAAGCTCTGCCGCAAGAGCCCCGACGCGGTTGCCAGGGTGCGCGACGCCGCGCAGGCCCAGGGAATGGATTTCGTGCTGGTGGCCGCGGACAATATGGAATGCGTGCCGGACGATTGCCCCGTGAACCGCGCAGACCTCAAATTGCTTATGACCTTGAACCGCTCCAACGGCGGCGTGACTTATCTGGACGACGGAGTTATTGTGCGCAAATGGACCCGCACCAGGGCTGTCAACCCAGAGGTGAACTTCTTTGGCGACAAAGATGCCGACCTCACGCTGCTTATGAGCCTCAACCGCCAGCGGATGGTGGTGGAAATTGTGGCGGTGATTTTTATATTGCTTTGTCTGCTTAAATTCTTTGTTTTCTACAAAAAGAAAGAGTAAATGAACGGTAAAGGAGAGCTGGGACGAAGGGGAGAAAGCGCAGCGGCCGGGTATCTGCAGGATGCCGGGCTGACACTCGTCGCCCGCAACTGGCGGTGCGGCCATCTGGAAATTGATTTGGTGATGGAAGATGAGCGCAGCGTGCGCATTGTCGAGGTAAAGACGCTGCACGCGGGCACCGGCTTTGACCCGGGCGAGAACGTAACGGCCGACAAGCGACGCAAGCTGATCCGGGCGGCCAAGGCGCTGTATGCCCAGCACCCTACAAGCAAGGAGATAAAATTCGACGTGGTGACGGTTTTGGTGGACGGGGAGAGCATCCTCGAGATTAATTATATGCCAGACGCTTTTGATGCGCTGGGGTAAAAGATTCAGAGGCCGCCCGCTAAAGCAGCGACGCGGCCTCCTACCTTAACCATAACCTAAACTATGAAAAATTCGAAGTGATTACTCGCAAAATTTATGCCGTGAATCACCCGATTATCTTGAGTTTTGCGAATTTAAGTAAAAGTTTTTTTATTTCGCCGGATTCGGTCTTAAAAATTGCTTTCGCATCCGATCCGGTTCCCTCGATGCTGATTATTTCGCCCGGCCCGAATATGTTGTGCAGCACCTTCATCCCCACGCGGATGCTCTCGGGGCGGTCCGGCTTGAAGTCGGGATCCGGGGCGCGGCGGGGTGTCTGCATAGTGGTGGACGGGCGGGAGAAACCCTGCGGCGGCCGTGGCGG
>JAFZYD010000017.1 GCA_017616475.1 Bacteroidales bacterium | reverse complement strand
GTCGCGGTGGCGAACGCCGCGGTGGCGAACGCCGTGGCCGTCGCAACGACGCCGAATAAGTCGTCTTTTTTAAATCGACACAAACAAAGCCATCCCTTATGGGGTGGCTTTTTTGTGTATGGTTGCGCGCAGCGTAGGTCGGCAGTTGCTGCAGGAGGATGTCTCCACCCACGGAGTCATATAGTGGGAGGGGCCCGCAAGATGCTAGTTATCGCGCAGCGATGACGTAGCAGATTGTGGGAGGGACGTAGCGAGCGTAGCGAGAGAAGCTCCTCCTGCAGCAAGCTGCCGCCGGAGCGCAGCGCAGCAGCAATAAAAAAACCTGCCGGGCGGGCAGGTTTTCGGTAATGCAGATCCCTCGACTTACGCTCGGGATGACATCGGGTGTTTACTCGGCGGGGGTCTCGGCGGGAGCCTCTACTTCGCCGCCCTCGGCGGGAACTGTAACGACGTCTGCAGGGAACTCGGGCTGACCCTCTGCGGGAGCGGTCTGCTGAATCTGGTTCTCGATGCTGGAAGCGTTACTGCGGGATGCCTTGGGAGTGAAGAAAGTTGCTGCGATGCAGAGAACCAGCACGATGGCTGCGAGCACCCAGGTGGCCTTCTCCAGAAAATCGGCAGTCTGACGTACGCCAAAAGTGGTGTTGCCTGCTGCAAAATTGGCTGCGAGTCCGCCGCCCTTGGAATTCTGCACAAGCACGATGAGCGTCAGAAGCACGCTGGCTACCACGATAATTACCGAAATAGTGATATAAATTGCTTGCATATTGAGTTATTTTATTTGTTTCTATTTGTTTAGGGGGTGCAAAATAAGCACATTTTTCGCGATTTAGCAAATCTATCTACCACTGAGCAACCGATGCATTGAAGATATCTTCTACCAGAGTCTCAATAATTTCGTCGCACAGCGAAGCCTCCACCTCGTCCAAAGACAAATCGGCGTCATAATCCTGGTATGCCGCAAACGACTTTTTCTCGAAATTCTCTTCCGGATGCTTGAAATTCTCAAAGGTCGCCTTGCAAGTAACCGTGAGGCGGTTCTGGGCCGCAGTCTCGTCCTTGGAAACGCCCTGCGCCTTTACATCGTACGACTCCACGGTAACCACCAGCAGCAAGTCGCCGTCCATCTCCACCTGCTCCAAACTGGTGAGCTTCTTGAACTTATCTTTGAGCGCCTCCGACAAATCGTTGGCCAGAGTCGGATTCACCTTCATCGCATTGTTGAGCACCGGCTCTATTGTGATGGTGTGCACGTCGGGCCGGATGGAAGTTCCGGAGAACGAATAAATGCCGCAGCCCGAAAGGCCCAGCGCCACAGCGGCGGCGACAGCCAAAATTCTCAGATATCTCATTGCAAACCTAAATCCTTTATTTTTCTATATAGCGTCCGCTCGGAAATGCCCAGCTCGGCCGCCGCCTGCTTGCGGTTGCCGCGGTACTTCTCCAAAGCCTTTACAATCAACTCCGCCTTCTTGTCGTTTATAGACAAACTGGCCTCTTTCGCATCCTCCACGGGGGCGGAGGCCACCTCCTGCACATCGTGCACCTCCTGCACGGCGCTCGCGGACTCGGGGGTGTAATCGCTCACTTTAACGTCACCCTCCACCAGAATATTGGTGGCCGGGGCCGGGGTTGCGCCGGCCGGCATAGCGTCCAGCCGCGCCTTTAGCGCCTCCACATCCTGCTTGAGGTTCATAATCATCTTGAAGATGATGTCGCGGTCGCTCAAATAATCGGCTGCTGCGGAGCCCGCGAGCGCCGGCAGCGATGTGTTGAGGTCGTTCTGCAGATATTTGGCCAGGGTGGCACCGGTAATAAGGCGCTCCGTCTCCATCACCGAGATGCGCTCCGCCACGCTCTTTAGCTCGCGCACGTTGCCGGGCCAGGGATAATCCTCCAGCCGCTCCACCGCGTCGGGAGTGAGCCGGACGGACGGCATCACATATTTATTTGCGAAATCCAGGGCGAACTTGCGGAAAAGTTTATGAATGTCCTCCTTGCGGTCGCGCAGCGCCGGCATCCGGATAGGCACCGTGTTAAGGCGGAAATACAAATCTTCACGGAAACGGTTCGATTCGATGGCGCGGCGAAGGTCGATGTTGGTGGCGGCCACCACCCGGACGTTTGTCTTCTGAATTTTTGACGAACCGACCTTCATAAACTCGCCCGACTGCAGCACGCGAAGCAGGCGCACCTGGGTGGACATAGGCAGCTCCGCCACCTCGTCCAGGAACAAAGTGCCGCCGTCCGCCTCCTCAAAGTAGCCCTTGCGGGTTTCGGTGGCACCGGTGAAGGCCCCCTTCTCGTGGCCGAACAGCTCCGAATCGATGGTTCCCTCCGGAATCGCGCCGCAATTAATTGAAAGATATACGTTGTGCTTGCGCGGGCTGTTGTAATGGATAATTTGCGGTATGACCTCCTTGCCCACGCCGCTTTCGCCCGTCACCAGCACAGAAAGATCGGTCTTGGCCACCTGCAGCGCGATGCCTATCGCGTTGTCCAGGGCGGCCGAATCGCCAATAATTCCGAACCTCTGTTTTATCGCCTCAAAATTCATATCTGCAAATTTACATTTTTATATTATATTTGCCCCAAATCGACTGAAACTATTATCAATAATAATCACCACTTTAAAAAATGAAAAAAGTTCTATTTTTTGCGATGGCTGCTCTGGCGCTTGTTTCTTGCAACAAAGTTGCCAAAATGGCCGAACTGGCAGACCTTGTAAAGGTTGAGTGCAACCCCGAAGTTTTGGAGGTAGTTGCCGACAATATCGACGCTGACGTTACCGTCACTTTCCCCGAGAAATATTTCCACAAGAAAGCTATACTCGAGGTTGTTCCCGTTATGAAATTCGACGGCCGCGAAGTAGCCGGCGAGCCTTTCGTATATCAGGGCGAGAAAGTTACCGACAACTATAAGACCGTTGCCAACGGCGGCGCAAGCATCACCGAGCACGTCAATTTCAAATATGAGCCGGGTATGGAGAAATCCGAACTTGTTGGCCGCGCAACCGTCAAGTACAAAAAGAAATCCTGGGCATTCCCCGAGGACATCAAAATTGCAGACGGTGCCAACACCACCTACAAGCTGGCCCGCACCAGCGGTGCATACGAGGCTGCTGCAGACAACTACCAGGATGTTATTCCCGAGGAGGTTGAGGCTCAGATTCTCTATCTCATCAACAGCGCCAACGTCCGTTCCAACCAGCTCACTTCCGAGTCCATCAAGGAATACAAGACCGGCGTTAAGGACGTTATGAACGACTCCCGCCGCACCATCACCGGCACCGACATTATCGCTTACGCATCTCCGGATGGCCCCGAGAAGCGCAACAACGCCCTCTCCAACGAACGTATGCAATCTGCAAACAAAGCCTTCAAGCAGGTTTCCAAGAAACTTGAGACCGGCGGCGTTTCCACCCAGAGCATCGGCGAGGACTGGGAAGGCTTCAAGGAGCTGGTAAACAACTCCAACATAGAAGACAAGGACCTCATTCTGCGCGTTCTCTCTATGTACAGCGACCCCGACGTCCGCGAGCGTGAAATCAAGAATATGTCCAGCGTATACGGCACCCTTGCAAAGGATGTTCTCCCCGAGCTGCGCCGTGCACGTTTCGTGACCAACGTAGAGTTCCAGAACTACACCGCAGACGAGCTCAAGGCTCTCGTGGAAGACAACATCGACGTGCTTGACGAGGAAGCCCTGCTGCGCAGCGCCACCCTCACCAACGACGATGCCGCCAAACTGGACATCTACAAGCAGGCCATCAAGAAATATGACAGCGACCGCGCTAAACTCAATTCCGCCTGCATCCTTATGGACCAGGGCAAGGAAGAGGCAGCTATGGCAATGCTCAAGAAGATTGCCGACAAGGACTTCGAAGGTGTCAACAACCTCCGCGGCGTGCTTGCCCTCCGCGACGGCGAGCTCAACAAGGCTGCTGAATTCTTTGCAAAAGAGACCGCTGCCGATGGTAAAGTGAACCTCGGTACCCTCGATATCCTCAACGGCGACTACGCAGCTGCCGTTAAGAAACTCGCAGGCAGCGGCAACGACAACGAGGCCCTCGCTTACATCCTGAACGGCGACCTTGTCAAGGCTTCTTCCCTCCTCAAAGACAAAGAAGGCGAACTTGCCGCTTATATGCGCGCCGTAATCGCTGCACGTCAGGGTAAAGCTGCTACAGCCCGCGCAGAACTCGCAAAAATCAAAGAGTCTGCAGAACTTCTCAAGAAGGCCGCCGACGATATTGAATTCGCAAAGATCAAATAAAGTTTGAATTTGTAATCTTCTTAAAAAGGCCAACCCGAAAAGTTGGCCTTTTTTATTAAAATTTTTCAATACCTTTGCCGCCGATGTTGCGTCACGTATTCACATACAACCAAACTTTCCCGCTCGAAGCGGGCGGTTCGCTGGACGGCCTTACAATTTGTTACCACACCTCCTGCGAACAGAGGGGCGACCGGCCTGTAGTGTGGATATGCCACGCCCTCACTGCCAATTCCAACCCGGAGGAGTGGTGGGACACCCTGGTTGGCAGGGGGTTGCTGTTCGACACCGACAAGTTTTATATAGTGTGCGCCAACATAATTGGCAGCTGCTACGGCACCACCGGCCCGACCACCTACCCCAAGGCCCCGCTGGGCAACTTCCCGCTGGTCACCATCCGCGACCTTACGCGGGCCCACGAGCTGCTGCGCGAACATCTGGGCATAGAAAAGATAGATTTTCTGGTGGGCGGCAGCAACGGCGGCTTCCAGAGCGTGGAGTGGGCTGCCAGCTTCCCTGGCCGCATCGCTAACCTCTGCCTGATTGCTACCGGAGCCGTTGTGAGCCCCTGGTGCACCGCCACCCTGGAGGCCCAGCGTATGGCCATCAAGGCCGACCCGACCTTTGCGGAGGCCAAGGACGCCCGCGGCGGAATGGCCGGCCTGGCGGCGGCGCGCAGTATGGCCCTCACCACCTACCGCAACTACGAAGGCTACTGCCGCACCCAGTCCGAGTCCAATCCCGATTTTATGATTGCCAACCGCGCAGTGACCTATCAGCAATATCAGGGGCAGAAACTCTGCGCCCGGTTCGACGCATATTCTTATTACAGCCTGACGCTGGGCGTGGACACCCACAATGTGGGGCGCAAGCGCGGCGGCGTGGAAAAGGCGCTCTCCGGCATCAGTGCAAAGACGCTATGCATAGCCATTGACAGCGACATCCTGTTCCCGGTGGGCGAGAGCCGGCGTATGGCGGAGGCCATTCCCGGTGCCTCCCTTGAGGTTATTACCTCCGATTTCGGGCACGACGGATTCCTGTTGGAACACGATCAGATAACAAAATGCATAAAGAAACACTTTGACATATTTTAAATTATGAAAACATACAAGGTAGCAGTTGTAGGCGCCACCGGTCTGGTAGGCAGCAAAATGATTGAGGTTCTGGGCGAAGTGAATTTTCCCGTAAGCGAGTTGGTGCCGTGCGCATCCGAGCGTTCGGTGGGCAAGAAAGTGACCTTCGGCGGCCGAGAGTGGACTGTCGTCTCCCTGGCCGACGGCGTCGCCGCCCGTCCCGACATCGCCATTTTCTCTGCCGGCGGCAGTGTTTCGGCCGAATGGGCGCCCAAGTTCGCCGAGGTCGGCTGCCGCGTGGTGGACAACTCGTCGCAGTGGCGTATGGACCCCACAAAAAAACTGGTTGTGCCCGAAATTAACGGCGACGTCCTCACCAAAGACGATATGATTATCGCCAATCCCAACTGCTCCACCATACAGATGGTGCTGGCCCTGGCCCCTCTTCACAAGCGCTACGGCATAAAGCGCGTGGTGGTTTCTACCTACCAGAGCGTGACCGGCAGCGGTATGAAGGGCATCCACCAGATGCTGCGCGAGCGCGGCGACGCCTCGGCGCAGGACCTTCCCAACGCATATCCCCACCAAATTGACCGCAACATACTCCCCCACATAGACGTGTTCCTGGACAACGGCTACACCAAGGAGGAGATGAAAATGACCAACGAGACGGTGAAGATATTCGGCGACGAAAGCATCAAAGTTACCGCCACAACCGTGCGCGTGCCGGTTACCGGCGGCCACAGCGAAGCTGTCAACGTAGAGTTCGGGAAAGAATATGATTTGGACGAAGTGAAGGCCATTTACGCCCGCGGAGAGGCTCCCGGCTGCGTTTTGTGCGATGACCCGGCCCACAATGTATACCCTATGCCGCTGGATGCGTTCGGCCGCAACGAGGTTTTCGTAGGGCGTCTGCGCCGTGATTTTTCGGCACCTAAATGCCTAAATATGTGGGTCGTTGCCGACAATTTGCGCATCGGGGCCGCTACAAACGCCGTTCACATCGCCCAATATTTAATAAAAAATATCCTGTAGCTATTTCTTGGGGCACTTTTTCTTTGTTTTTCGCAAATTAAACTTAACTTTGTAGGTCGCGGACTGGACGGTTTCGTGCCGTTTCGTTTGTGAACTTGGGACAATATTAAGTTTAATACAATATGAAATTATCATCGTTTTGTGCGAACCTGATGATTTTTGCGTTGTTGCTGACGGGTTTCGGAGTCACTCCGGCCGCCGCAAACAATGACCTTCAGGGGCGTACGATTACTGTAACCGTGACCGACCGGCAAGGCCCGGTACCGGGCGCGAACGTCGTTGTTGTTGACCGCCCCATTGGCGGCGCCACCGACGCCGACGGCGTTATCACTTTAACCAAAGTGCCCGCGGGCGCGGTTATTGAAGTTTCGTTTGTGGGTTATGTCACAAAGAAAGTCTCCGTTGGCAACAAGTCCAAGATTTCCGTCTATCTGGAAGAAGATCAACAGAAACTGGACGCTGCCGTGGCGGTGGCCTACGGACACCAAAAGAAAATTACGGTGACCGGTGCCATCGAAACCGTTACCAACGAGGAGCTCATCGAGACACAGGTCCCCAACTTTGCCAACGCCCTCGCGGGCCGCGTGGCCGGTCTTACCACCATTCAGGAGAGCGGCCAGCCCGGTCGTGACGATGTGACCGTGTACCTCCGCGGCCAGGGCACCGCATCGGACAACACGCCGCTGCTGCTTATCGACGGTGTGCCTTCCGACGGCAAGGCAGACAAGCTGGGTATGTTGGACGTGAACGAGGTTGCCTCCGTAACCATCCTCAAGGACGCCGCCTCCACCGCAATCTTCGGTACCCGCGGCGCCAACGGCGTTATCCTCATCACCACCCGCCGCGGTGACGCCGGCAAGACGGTGCTGGACGCCCAGGTGACCACCAGCGTGTCGTCGCTGCACTTCCCCTGGACAAGGCTCCACTCCTGGGAGCACGCAGAGCTGCGCAACCAGGCCCGCGCCAACGACGGCTTCGGCCCCGACTTTACCGACTATCAGGTTGCCAAGTTCCGCGAACAGAGCGGCGACCCCTTCTTCCCCGACCGTGATATGTACAAGGAGGCGATTGCAAAATTCGCCCCTATGGAGCGTATCAACGTTAATATGTCCGGCGGTAGCAAGAAGACCCGCTACTTCTCCAGCGCCAACATTATCAACCAGAGCGGTAACACCAAGATTCTCCCCAGAAAGGTGCTGGGTTACAACGCACAGTTCAATATGTTGCGTTACACCCTCCGAAATAACTTCGACTTCAACCTCAACGAGAGGTTGATGGTGTCCCTCACCCTCTCCATTTACTATCAGCGCACCAACGAGCCTGTGGGCGGTACCGGTGTGTTCGGCACGGCAATGGAGACTCCGCCTACCAACCCGGGCCCTCTCACCGTTGCAGGTTATCTTGATTCCGAAGGCAACGAGGTTCCCGCAGGCGTAATCGTGGCAAGGCAGAATTCATCTTCCACATCTGCCTGGGCAACCGTAAACCGTTCCGGTTACTATTGCAACACAAGCTTCAGCTTGTTGTCCCAGGCTACCGTGACCTATGATTTCAGCAAGATCATCAAGGGTCTTACGATGTCTGCCAACGTTGCGTACAACGACTTTGCGGCTTCCGGCCTCTCCGGTTACTTGCAGGGCTACGACGCATATTCATACTATCAGGCAAAGAACCCCGGTGAGAAATCGTACTACATTTCCACCGTCCGCAACACCAACGAGACCTTCGCCATTGGCGAGCGCGGTATTGCCGGCAACCAGATGTTGCAGCTCCATTTCCGCCTCAACTACGACCAGCAGTTCGGCGACCACGCCGTCGGCGCTATGATCTTCGCCCAAAGCGAGACCAAGTTGACCAACGTGATGCACAAGCTCAACGCCGTGCGTACCTCCCTCCCCTACAAGTTCGCAGGTATCTCCGGGCGTATCACCTGGAACTACAAAACCAAGTATCTGGCCGAATTCGACGCCGGTTACAACGGCAGTGAGCAGTTCCACCCCAAGAAACGCTTCGGTTTCTTCCCCGCATTCTCCGCAGGTTGGGTTATTACCAACGAGCCGTTTATGAGAAACGTCACCTGGCTCAATACCCTCAAGTTCCGCGGTTCCATCGGTTTGGTGGGCAACGACCAGCTTGGCGGCGAGCGCTTTATGTACTACACCACCGTGAGCAAGAACGCGGGCGGTGCGGCCGGTTCCCTCTGGGGCGGCAAGGGTGTAGGTGTCGAGTATCTCGGTAATCCCGATGTCTCCTGGGAGACGGTGCTCAAACAGAACTACGCCTTCGACTTCGCCTTCCTCAAGCACTTCAGCGGTAAGGTCGACATCTTCTTCGAGAATTGCAACAACCGCCTGTACACCCCGTTCTCGATGCCTTCCGCCAGCGGTATCGCCGCCAACAGCGTGCCCAGGCAGAACATAGGTATAACCAACAACCACGGTTTCGAGATTGAGCTCAACTGGGGCAAGGAATTCAGCCGCAAGTTCCGTATGAACGCCGGCGGCCAGTTCTCCTACGCCCGCGCAAAAATAGTCTACTGCGACGAAGTCCTGCTGGACGAGAGCTACGCATACCGCAAGCGCACCGAAGGGTTTATGCCCGGTCAGCTCTGGGGTCTTGCCATAGACTACAGCAACGGCAACGGCTACATCAACACTCAGGAAGAGCTTGACCGCTGCACCGAGATGTATGCCATCGGTGCTCCCCGCTTCGGTGACTTTATCTACAAGGATATCGGCGGCGCCCGTGATGCCGACGGCAACCCCATCCCGGACGGTGTAATAGATGACAAAGATATTGTCCCCATCAAGAACAGTTCAACCCCCAACATCACCTTCGGTTTCAACGTAGGTGCAACCTATAAACGCTTCGGCATCAGCGCCCAGTTCAACGGTATGGGTATGGTTTCTGCCTACCGTATGGGTCTCGGTGTTTCGGAGCTCGGCAACGCCGGTACCTACACCGACTACCACCTGCGCGCCTGGACCAAGGAGCGCTACGAGAACGGCGAGCGCATTGATTATCCTGCACTCTCCACCCGCAGCAACCCTTCCCTCACCGCCAACGACTTCTTTATCAACAACCGCTCCTACCTGCGACTCAAAAATATCGTGCTCTCCTATTCGATACCGCCGAACAAGTTGTTCCGCGCACTCGGTGTAGCCAGAGGAACGGTGAGCCTGTACGGCAACAACGTGTTCATCATAGACAACCAGAGAGTTAAGGCGGTGGATGCCGAAACCAGCGGCCAGTCCGTATCCTACCCTCTGAACAGGACCTACACTATGCAGCTTGACATCAAATTCTAATCGGAAACGGATATGAAAAAGATATATATACTTTCGTTAGTAGCGTTGATGCTTGCACTGACTTCTTGCGAGAAAATCTCCAACTGGATGGAGAAGCAAGATACCGGAGATTTGCAGTTCGAAGACATTTGGACAGATGAGAACTATGTAGAAGGTTTCTTGAACAACAACCTCGGGAGCATCCCGGCCATCGGCTGGGTTTATTCCACCGAGCCGCTGTGTGCCCTCACGGATGAAGGGTGGTCTTCGCTGGATGCCAGCGGCGCCGCCTCCCACCGTATGTACGACGGCAACTTCTCTTCCGCATCGTGGCCCGCAACATTGGGTATCTATGCCAACCTGCTCTACAAAATACGCAACCTACATCAGTTCCTGCACTACATCGTGCTGCCGGATACTCCCGTAAAGAGCGAGGATATCCGCCGCCGTATGATTGCGGACGCCTATGTAATCCGCGCATATTATATGTTCGAGCTGTTCAAGGAATACGGCCCGCTGTATCTTTATAACGAAGACGGCGTGGACCCCAAGGACGGTAATCCCGAATATCTGCGCTATATCACAGAAATTACCGACACCTACGAGAACCTGCGCAGGGTAACTGCAGAGGAGTACATCAGGTGGATTATTGCCGACTGCGACCGCGGTCTGGCAATCGACGACCTCCCCTGGCGCGCCGCCGCCGGCAATGCCGCAGCCCGTATGACAAAGGCCATCGCCTGGTCCATCAAGTCCACCGCAATGATGTGGCTTGCCAGCCCGCTGTTCAACAACGGCGAAGATTTTTGGGAGGAGGCCTACCAGGTCAACAAGCAGGCTGTGGAAGAGCTCAAAAATCACGGATACGAGTTGTTCACCCAGTGCACCAACACCGCCACCTACGGTACCGGCGATGCAAATGCCTATAAGGAGTATAACTGCAACACCAAGCTTGTCTGGGCCAGCGTAAGCCCCACCGACCGCGAGACCATTTTCTCTTCAAACAGCAATTGCGGCGGCTATTCCAACAACTACGTAGGCTCCAAGCACACCAATATGAGCTACTGCGGCACCTGCCCCACCCAGGAGCAGGTAGACTGCTACGAGACTAAAGACGGCGTGCCGGTTCTTGACCTGGCAAATCCCTACCTGGACGAGTACCACCTGCAGCCCAATTTCAACAAGGAGAACACGATGTACGACGATCAGCACCCGTACGACAACCGTGACCCCCGTTTCGAGGCGTGCATTATGCACCACGGTTCACCGTACACCTGGGATAAGGGTTACACCGTGGATGTCTCCGCCGGCGGTCTCAATTTCCGCAGCACGCTGCCCGCCGAGGTTGGACAAACCCGCACCGGCTACTATTACTGCAAGACCATCCCGCCGGATTGCGTGCTCAATGCACCTACAACCGGCCGCGGCCTCAAGCAGTATAAGCTCTCCGAAATAATCCTCAACCTTGCTGAGTGCGCCGTCAACGCGAACCACCTGCAAGAGGCAAAAGAGGCAGTAGATGAAATACGCGAGCGCGTCAATATGCCGCCGCTCCCCGATGAGCTTGTGAACGACAAGGAGAAACTCCGCCTGCGCGTTTACAACGAGCGCCGCGTGGAGCTCGCCTTTGAACAGACCCGCTTCTATGACATTCGCCGCCGCTGCCGTCCGGAAGAGGAAATCCCCGGCATCAAGTATTTCTCCGCTATGGATGTTACATATGCAGGAGACTGGTCCGCCGCAACCTACACCAGGGTTCGCCTGCGTGAGGCTGTCCGCCACGGCTACGAGCCGCAGTGCAAACTTTCTCCCCTCCCCAAGGGAGAAGTTTCCAACCTCAAGAATATCACCGGCGTAGATTTCCAAAACTATGGATGGGACTAAACCTGCACAACTCGAAAAATTTACAGCTATGCGAATGAGATATAAAATAACATTGGTTCTGATGCTGCTTGCGGCCGGGTTTGCAAACACCTTCGCCCAGGGTATCATCTCCCTCCAAGGTACGGTCACCGACGAGTTCGGCAATCCGCTCTACAACGCCCTTCTGGTGAGCCAGAACCAAGCCAACAAGTATATCACCAACCCGGACGGCTCCTACGATTTCCAAATCAGGGACGGCAGTTCCTATGTAACCGTTAGCTACCCCGGTTTCCACAATCAAGTTGTAACGGTCGCAGACATTCTGGACGGCAAGAACGACATCGTGCTCAAGACCGACGCTCAATACGAGGACAAGCTCATCGACCTGGTTCACCACAAGATGCGCAAAAACCTCATTACCGGCAGCGTTTCCAGCGTGTCGGGAGAAGAATTGCAAAAGACCCCGACCCTCAAGCTGCAGGAGTCCCTTATGGGCCGCATTTTCGGCCTTGGAAGCCTTGAGCAGAACGCCAACCCGGCAATGTTCTCCGAGACCTACTATTGGAGCATCCGCGGCGACCACTCCCCCAGTTCCGTGCAGAATCCTGTCATTATGGTGGACGGCATCCGCTACGAGGGTTACGACGGTTACATACTGACCTACTTCAACCCCCGCGAAATAGCGTCCGTCTCCGTAATACGCGACGCCGCCAGCAATGCATTGTACGGCATCCTGGGCGGTAACGGCATCATCAGCATCACCACCCGCCGCGGTCAGCAGGGCGAGCCGCGAATCACCGTAGCCTACGACCACGCAATGCGCGGTATGGACACCAAGCGCTATCACCCCTTCTCTGCCTACGAGCACGCCCTGCTGCGCAACCAATCTTGTATAAACGACGGCATCAGCCCCGCGTTCAACGAGAAAGCCATCCAGTATTACAAGGACGGCACCTGGCCCAGCAACAACTACTACGACGAATTCCTCAAACGTTATTCCACTGTTGACAAACTTTACCTGTCAATCGGCGGCGGCAGCGAGTTCGTGCAGTATATGTGCAACTTCCAGTGGATGCACACCGGCCCCCTGTTCAACCAGCCGGACTACAAGATGACCTACAAGATGAATCCCGGAAGCGCCGATTTCTTCCATGTGGCCTCCAACCTGGATTCCAAGCTGAACTACTTCATCTCCGCAACCTTCACCCTCCGCGGCGATTTCAAGATTGAAAACGGCCTCGGTTCGGCTCCCACCGACCGTATGCGCGTGCGCTACGAGGATATGCTAAAGCACATTATGGTTATGGCGCCCACAATCACTTCGCTGTACGCCCCCGAAGGCGCTATGGTAGACGGCAGGGACATCTCCTATATGCCTCTCTTCAGCGACAACAGTATGATGGGCGGCGGCGTATGGGGCACCTCCTACCGAGTCAACCCCTATGCCGAATTGACTCACTCCGGCAAGACCACCGCCTATAGCACCTTCGTGCATATGGACGCCAAGCTGAACTTCGATTTCGGTATGATCACCCCTGGTCTCGGCGGCCAGCTGGGCTTCTCCTTCAAGGGCGGCGGTGACAAGGATATCGACTGGACCATCAGCTACACAATGTATCAGGCCGACCCAGGTCTTACTACATTCAAACAGCTCGGCAGCGAATGGGATTCCAACGGTTATTCCAAGTATTACACCTTCTGCTACAGCTACGAGTATTTTGGCAAACTGACCTACAACCGCCGCTTTGGCGACCACGCCGTCAACGCCGTGGCAATGGGTAACCACCGCGAGCTGGTGACCCGCGATGTGGGCGGTATGAACAACATCCCTCACCGCAGCGAAGTGTTCGGTCTCAACGCCAACTATTCCTTCAAGGACAGGTATATCTTGAACGCTACGCTCGGATATTCCGGCAGCGACGAGTTCCCCACCAACCACCGTTTCTTCTTTACCCCGGGCGTAGGTCTGGGCTGGGTTGTCACCAAAGAAGATTTCCTGCGCGGCAACAACTTCCTCACCTATCTCAAACTGCGCGGCAGTTATGGCCGCTCCGCCCGCGGTGACATCAGCACCGCCCGCTTCCTGTACAAGGACAACGTAACCACCGGCACCTGGGACCAAGGCCGTATGGGCAACCCCAATATGCAGCCCGAGTTCGTGAACGGCGGCGATGTGGGCATCGACCTTACCCTGTTCAATTGCCTTAGCTTCACCGGCTCCCTCTTCAAGGAGAAGATGAACAACGCCTATATGAGTTCCACCACCTTTGTACCGTCGTTCCAGGGCATCTCGCTTGGCAACTACCCGAGCGCCAATACCGGCCGCTTCGAGAATAAAGGCTACGAGGTTTCGGTAGATTTCCGCAAGCAGCTCAACAAGAACCTCACGGTTTGGGCCGGCGCTGCCACCTGGTACAACGAGAACAAGGTGCTGTACGTCGGCGAGAGGAAAAACGATGACTCCTATTATCTGCCTTATTACACCGAGGGCTATCCGAGAAGCCGCATAACCTATTACGTGATAGATTATGAGAACTCCACCACCGGAACCGGCTTGTTCAACAGCCAGGAGGAGATTGACAACTGCGGCGTGGACTACAGCCAGCTCGGCGTTGTCCGTCCCGGCGACTTCCGATACAAAGACCTCACGGGCGACGGTATCCTCAACCATAAGGACCAGGATATAATGAAATATTCCACCGTTCCGCGTCAGTTCTTCACAGCAAACCTCGGTTTCAAATACAAGAGGTTCGAGGTCAGCGCCCTGTTCTACGGCGTTACCAAGTACTACAGGCCCATCGGCGACTCCTTCTTCCTGGGGTACCTCAACGATGGTTTCTACTGCGACCTCCACGAGCACGCCTGGACTGCCGAGAGATATGCCAACGGCGAATACATAAACGCCCCGGCGCTCTCTATGACCAACACGGTGAGCACCGTGACCAACGAATATAACGTTGTGGACGGCACCTTCCTCAAACTCAAGAACGCAGAAATCGCCTACACACTGCCGGAGAAAGTCTCCCGCAAAATATATGCGCAGGACATCCGCGTTGCCCTCCAGGGGCAAAACCTTCTCACCTGGGACAGGATGCCCAGCGAATACATCGACCCCGAAACCGGTTATCTGGGAGTTTGGCAGCCGATGCGTGTATTCAACTTTGCACTTAACATAACTTTCTAACAGGGACATATTATGAAAAAGATATTCAACTTGATTGCACTTGCCTTCACGGCACTCGTAATATCGCCCTCCTGCAGCCAGCTCCTGGAGCCGGAACCCTACGGTCTGGTAGATTTGGATTTGGTTTGGACAAAGTATAACTACACATCTTCGCTCGTCAGCTCCATCGGCAACAGCGCCGACTGGGCAGGCGGCTTCCCCTACGCTGCATATTGCGACGAGGCCGAGGCAGTTCAGGACCGTACCGCCAGCGGCTGGTATTCCTGGTACAACCAAGATTTCAACGTCTCCACATACATTATGAGCGGCGGCTGGGACGGCATATACAATAATATCCGCCATATCAACTTCTTCCTCAACAACGAGTACAAGATAAGCTTTACCAATGTAAAGCCCGAGGAGCGGGAGTTCTGGGACGCCAAGGCCCATATGTACCGCGCATGGCACTACTTCACCCTTATGAAGCGCTATGGCAAGGCGATTATCTTCACCGACACCTACGACATCAACGAGACTTTCTCCGGCGTAAAGCTCAACAACGTGGAGCAGATTGCCGACTTCATTATTCAGGAGGTAGACCTTGCGCTCGCCACCAAAGAGGATGAGTCTTCCCCCTACACTTTCCGCTGGAGAGTCAATTCTTACAATGTCCTCAACCGCGGTTTCGCCTGGGTACTCAAGGCCCGCACCGCCTTGTTCGCAGCCAGCCCTCTCTTCTACGAAGAAGGCAGCAAATACACCTGGGAATATGCGTATGAAATTAACAAGGAGGCCGTGGAGCAACTGCTTGCCCACGATCACAAGTTGTTCGACGTCGCACCGCCCGACAAATATGCATACAACACATACGATTATTATCATATCTACCCGAGCGGCGATGTGGCGCGCAGCATAGACAAGGAAACCATCCTTGCCAACAACGGCAATATGAACATTTGGCAGAACTACGGCCTCCCCACCACAAAAGGCCGCCTGTCCTGCGGAATCTGCCCCACCCAGGAGCTTGTGGACTGCTACGAAACCATAGACGGTGAGCCCATCCTGGATTTGGAGAAGCCCTATCTGGACGAGTACCACCTGCAGCCCAACTACAACAAGAACAACAAACTCTACGACCCTCAGAACCCCTACGAGAACCGCGACCCCCGCTTCTACGGCACTATTTATTACAATAATGCTCCCCGCTGGTGGGCCAACTACGACTCTCTGCGTGTTCAGACCTATGTTGGCGGCAACTGCGGTATTTCCGAAGATCCCACCTCCGTATACTACACACGCACCGGTTATTATTTGAGGAAGTACAACTGCTCCATTTCTGATGAGGACGGCAACTACGATGGCCGCGTGCACACCGCCCGTTTGGCCGAGATGTTCCTGAATCTTGCCGAGTGCGCCTGTGAAGCCGGACATTTGGAAATCGCCACCGACTACACCAACCTAGTGCGAGAGCGTGTGGGTATGCCCGACCTCCCTCACACCCTCACCCAGGACCAGTTGCGCCTGCGCATCCGCAACGAGCGCCGCGTTGAGCTCGCTTTCGAGACCAACCGTTGGGACGATATCCGCCGTTGGAAGATTATCGACCAGGTGGCAGAGCACGTCACAGGTATGCGCATCACCAAAGATGCCAGCGGAAAACTCAACTACGAGCGCTTCAGCTTCGGCACCCGCGTGAACAAGGGCGACGACAAATATCTGCTCTACCCCGTTCCCGATGAGGAAGTCCAGAAGATGAAGCAGAACACCAGCCCCACCGGCGACCCTAAGGACGGCGACAATTGGCAGAACCCTGGCTGGGATGATTAAAGGCTATCGCCTGACGGCGAGTGCTATTCAGGGCCTGTTATTTAGAAGGCGTTCCGAGATTCTCTCGGGACGCTTTTTATATATGTGCGATCAAATATTTTAAAAAATTTGGTACTATGTATTGCAAGGTATTAGAAAAATTATATATCTTTGCATCAACAAATATTTAACAACACATAACTGCAATGAAAAAGACCGTTTCGGCTGCAATAGGCAGCACCAATTTCGTGATAGACGAGGATGCTTATTCCCGCCTGGACTCTTATCTGGCAGCTTTCAGGGCTCACCTGACTCCCGGTCCGGACAACGGCGAGGTGATGAACGACCTTGAGAACCGCATCGCAGAGCTGCTCTCCGCCTCCGCCAAGGGCGAAGGCCGCGCAGTAAACGTCGAAATGATAGACGACGTAATAAGCCGCATCGGTATGCCCGACGGCTCCACTTTCACAGGCTCCGCCAGCCGCACAACAGAAGACGGCAGCGAGCTGCCTCCCGTCCACAAATTCTACCGCGACGTGGAACATCGCTCCATAGGCGGCGTGTGCAGCGGTATCGCAGCCTACTTCAACCTGGACATAACGCTCGTGCGCGTGCTGTTCGTGGCGCTGTTCCTGTGCGCAAGCTGCGGTTTCTGGCTCTACGTCGTGCTTTGGATAATCGCCCCCAAGGCCGTCACCCCCACCGAAAAGTGCGAACTTCGCGGGTGGCCTCCCACTTATGAAAATCTCTCCAAATTCACCGTCAGCAGATAACAATTATGGAAAACATATCAGAAAACGTGCGCTCTCAGATGCGCAAAGGGGTGCTTGAATATTGCATCCTGAGCCTCCTGGCCAAGGAAGATTCCTACGCCACCAGCATCATCTCCAGCCTCAAGGCGGTCAATATGATTGTGGTAGAAGGGACTCTGTATCCGCTGCTTATACGGCAGAAGAACCAGGGGCTTCTGACCTACCGCTGGGAAGAGTCGCCGCAAGGCCCTCCCCGCAAGTACTACTCCATAACCGACAAAGGTCGAGAGCAACTCGCCCAGATGGACGAAGCTTGGAGCGACATTATAACCACTATCGAAAAAATCAAACACTGATAACTATGAAAAAGACATTGCAAGTCAATATAGGCGGTTTTGCATTTTCTGTAGACGAGGAGTCCTACAACTTGATTGACAGCTATCTGCAGAGCCTGAGGCGCTACTACAGCGCAAATCCGGAAGGCAAGGAGATAGTAGACGACATAGAGGAGCGTTTGGGAGAACTTCTCACCGAACGCTGCGGCCTTGAGAACGTGGTTTCTGCCTCCGACGCCCGCTATGCAATTGGGGTGCTGGGCACGCCCTCAGCAATCGAAAGCGACTCGGCGGCCGGCGAAGGCGCCGGAAATGCACGCATCCCCAAACGGCTCTACCGCGACCCAAACGGCAGGATGATTGGCGGCGTGTGCAGCGGCCTGGCAACTTATTGGAACTGGGACGTATCGCTAATCCGCCTGATTGTCATCCTGTTGTCCATCGGGTTGCTGGTTTGGGGGCACGCTATATTCTTAATGCCGCTTCTTTATATAGTCTGCTGGATAGCTATGCCTAACGCCGATACGGTGCAGAAGCAGTGCGAACTGCGCGGCGAACAGCTTTCCGCCGCCGGCATCGGGCAGCAGTATGCATATTCCCGCCCTGCAGAGGTAAGCCCCGCAGGCAAGACCGCCGGCCGCGTGCTGGGCGTAATTCTGGGCTTGTTCTTGTTCTTCTCCGGCCTCAGCGCCCTTGCCGGCGGAGTGTTTGCATTCTGCCTGCCGTCCCTTGCCGGCCTCAACCCCGATATTTCGGCCTGGTGGGCAGAAATTATGGAGGAGATTGGTCTTGGAGCCCTGCATCCGCTGGGCATCTCTACCTGGATTGTTGCCGCCGTAGCCTACGCAATTCCCTGCATTCTGGCCATCTACTACGGCATACTGCTCACCTTCAACCTCCGCTCGCCCAAGTGGCGCCCCGGCCTGTGGCTGGTAATCCTCTGGGCCATCTCGCTCATAGCTCTTGCCGTCCTGATAGGCGTAGACATTATTAAAATAATCCCGCTGGTTGATTGGTTATGAAACGGACATTTATTGACAAACTTCTGCTAGTCATTGCCTGGGTAGGCCTCATCGGCGGAATACTGTTCAGCCTCGCATATAGTCATTCCGTATTTGAATCCGGCAGGGAGATGTGTTTCCCGCAGGCAGCTATCTACTTGATTGCAGGCGTCGGCGCCTCAATCACAGGATGGGCTGTTTTGAAAGAGCTTGTCTCGATTTCCGACAGGCTCCGGAAACTTGAGGAGTCCAAAGACTAGCCCATGGGGGATAATCTCCTGATAATGTTCACATTACGAAAAATGCTTGCACCCAAAACCAGTGCAAGCATTTTTTGTTATAGCCTATAATTCATCGGTTTATGCTCCACGCAGCTTATTTCTTCATCGGCTCGTCCCGGCGGGGTTTGGTTTTGCCGGGTCCGACTGGCTTCTCGTGATCTTTGAATTTGCGGAACAGATGTTTGCGGAAGGCGTCTTCTGCATCGAAGAAAGCTGCTACCTTTTTGATGGGGAGCACCTTTTTAAACTTTGCGGTATATTGCGCCATAAGGTCGTTCTCGGCCTTCTGTGCGGCCAGCAGGTCGTTTACTGCCTGCTCCGCCTCTGCATCGGAAAGTTCAGCGGACTTGTGAATTTTCTCTACAGCTGCCATAACGGCCTTGTGGGCATCTTCGGCAGCCTTGCTGTATTCGTTGTAGACGGGCCAGAAGGCCTGCGCTTCCTCTACCGTGAGGTCCATCTTCTGTGTGAGGAAGGCCACTTTGTCGGCCTGGAAGCGTTCGTGCATCTTCTCGGGCTTCTTGAAATCTTCTTTATCCTGGGCCAGTGCGCTCAGGGAGAGTGCTGCCATAAGGCAAATGGTCAAAAGTCTTTTCATATCGGTCGTTTTTTATTCCGCCTCGGCCAGTTGCTCGTACAGGTAGGCGGCGCTGAGGCCGTTGTAGGCGAGGTATTCTATTATTGCTTCTTGTGAAATGTCGTCGGCCTCTTCTCTTTCTGTCAGTTCGGCCACAGACATTGCGCTGAGGTCCATCAGTTCGGGATAGTTCTCCATAATGATTTCTTCCTCTTCCATAGCCGTCATGTCGCTTTGACTGGGCGTCGAGAAGCGGACGGCGAACAGCACCACGGCAGCCACGCAGGCAGCGGCGGCAGCCATCCACCAGCGGTTCAGGCGGACGGTACGGCCGGAAGTCTGCTTGCTGCCGGAAGCTACACGCTGCATAACGCGCTCGCTCAAGGTATCGAAATACCCTTCTGGAACGGTGTACGCGGGCTTTTTGAACTCGTCGCGCTTCAGTATGTCACCTTTATTATCCATTGTGTTCTGAAACATATCCGAGATGTTAGACGTTGTTGACAAGAAAAGGTTTAATAGTCGATGTCGATTCTGCTTTTGACATATTCCAGCACCTTGTTGTAGGCGTGGTGATACGAAGCCTTGAGGGCGCCGACGCTGGTGCCCAGGGCCTTAGAGATATCTTCGTATGGGGTTTCGTTATAATAGCGCTCGCAGAACACCATCTGCTGCTTGGGGGGCAGGGTGCCGATGGCAGCCCGCAGCAGCCGCTGCAGGCGGTCGCCGTCAAAGCTGCGTTCGGTTTTGAGCAGGATGGCCACCCGCGCCGGCTCCTGCGACAGCGATACATCGGCAGTGACGCGCTTTTTGCCCAGGAAAGAGAGCACTTCGTTGGTTGCGATGCGATAGAGCCAGGTGTACAGGCCGGCCTCGCCGCGGAAGCGCTCCAGGGCGTTCCACGCCTTGACAAAGGTGTCCTGCAGCAAGTCGTCTGCATCTTCGTGGCTGTTCACGATATGGCGTATATGCCAGTAGAGGCGTTCACCGTAGTTCTTCACTACCTGGTTGAACGCCTCTTCTTTCTGGCCGGCCTTGTACAGCCGGAGGATGTCAGAATCGTCAAGCACTATTTAAGCATTGCCTTGACCTGGTTGTAAACGTTATCTGCTGTGAAACCAAGCTTCTCGTCAAGGACTTTATAGGGTGCTGAGAAGCCGAAGCTTTCGAGTCCAAATACCTTGCCATTAGCGCCTACCAGGCCTTCGAGGTTGACAGGCAGGCCGGCGGTGAGGCCGAATACCTTCTTGCCTGCGGGGATTACGCTCTGCTGGTATGCCTTGGTCTGGCTGCGGAACAACCCTTCTGCAGGAGCCGATACTATGCGCACCTTGACGCCGTCCTTGCGGAGCAGTTCTGCACCGGCCTCCAAAGTGGAGACTTCACTGCCGGATGCCACCAGAATGACATCGTAGCGGTCATCGCTGCCGGCAACTACATAAGCGCCCTTGGCAACCTGGCTGTAGTCGTTACCCTCTGGCAGATTCACGATGTTCTGACGGGAGAGGATAAGGCAGGTAGGGGTTGAGGTGTTCTCCATTGCGAGTTTCCAAGCAACGGTGGTCTCTTCCACGTCTGCGGGACGGAGCACCAGGGCGGAGTTTTTGCCGTGGTGGTTTTTGAGCTTCTCCATCAGGCGGATCTGTGCTTCCTGCTCTACCGGCTCGTGGGTGGGGCCGTCCTCACCTACGCGGAATGCGTCGTGGGTCCAGATGAACTTCACGGGAGTCTCCATAAGCGCAGCCATACGGATG
>JAFZYD010000016.1 GCA_017616475.1 Bacteroidales bacterium | reverse complement strand
TGCGACGGTTGCGCCGCCCCAGAACTCGTCCATGATCTTCTTCAGCTCCTTGTCGGAGAGGATCTCGATGGAACGCAGGCCCTTGGCGAGGATTTCGCCGTGGCTGCGGTGGCTGCCAAAAATAAAGTCGTCGGTGGTAAGGTTGTAGGCCATACCGACTGCGGCTGCCTCCTGGCCCATCGAAAGGTGGGCGGGGCCGGGGTTGTTATATTCAACGCCGTTGTAGCCGCCGGTGGTCTTCACCAGGTTGAGCATTGTCTCGAACTCGCGGATTGTGAACATATCACGATAGATGTGCTTGAGATCATCTTTCGTGAAGTTCTTCTCCTTAAGTTCGTCTTTGATAGTCTTGTTGTACTGATTGACCGGAATCGGGGCAATCTTCACCTCACCGGGTTTGCGCAGAAAATCGGGATCTGCAAATTGTGATTTAGGCATATTATAGTGTTTTTATTATTTGACAGAGAAAACAGCTTCTTTGATGATTTCGCTCACTGTGGGGTGAGGATAAATAATCTGCTTGAGCTCCTCTACGGTCATCTCCATTTCGATGGCCATACAGCAGCCGTAGAGCATTTCGCTGGAGGGGTTGCCCATCATATGGACGCCCAGAATCTCGCCGTGCTTTGCACCGACCAGAATCTTGCAGAAGCCTTCGCCCCCCTCGTTCTCCGCAACAAAGCGGCCGGCGTATGCCATAGGGAGGTTGACAATCTTGAACTCTTTGCCAGCAGCCTTTGCCTGGGCCTCGGTGAGGCCGACGCTGGCAACTTCGGGGTTGGTGTAGACCACGCTCGGGATGGCGTCGGTGCGCATATGGTCGTTGCCGCCGGTGAGGTTGTTGACCACAATCTCGCCCTGGCGGTTGGCCACGTGTGCCAGCATAGGATAGCCGCTCACGCAGTCGCCGGCAGCGAACACATTGGGCACGTTAGTGCGCATCTTGTCGTCTACCTTTATACCGCGTTCCGCCTCAACGCCTATGTTCTCCAGGCCTATGCCCTTTATGTTGGCACGACGGCCCACTGAAACCAATATCTTGTCGCCGGAAACTCGGTTGACCTTGCCGTCCGGTGTCTCATAGACCACGGTGTTGCCTTCGATGGCTGTAACCTTGCAGCTGAGGCAGAACTCTATGCCGCGCTTTGCGTATATCTTCTGAAGGGACGAGCTAATCTCGTCGTCCAGCGGGCCGAGGATCTTGGGGAGCATCTCCACCACGGTGACCTTGGTGCCGATGGTGTTGAAGAAAGCTGCGAACTCCATACCGATTACGCCGCCGCCTATAACCACCAGCTCCCTGGGCTGCTCTTTGAGAGCGAGAATCTCGCGGTTGGTGACAATTACGTCGCCAGCCTCTTTAAGACCCGGAATCGGGGGCACGGCTGCCTCGCTGCCGCTGCAAATGAGCAAGTTGGCTGCAAGATACTTCTCGCCGTTGCAGGCAATGGTGATGCCCTCCGCGCTGCGGCCTTCGATAACTGCTTCGCCCTTGACGACAGTCACCTTGTTGGCGCGCATTGCAGCGCCCACGCCGCCCACGAGCTTCTTTACAACCTTGTCCTTGCGGGCGACCACCTTGGGGAAGTCGCACTCCGCGCCTGTCACTTTAACGCCGTAGGCATCGCCGTGCTGTGCGTAGTTGAACACTTTTGCGCTGTAAAGCAGAGTTTTGGTGGGGATGCAGCCCTCGTTGAGGCACACGCCTCCAAGTTCGCGTTTTTCAAAAAGGGTAACGGAAAGGCCCTTGGCCCCCGCCCTTTCAGCTGCGACATAGCCCGCCGGGCCGCCGCCTATAATAGCAAGATCTATCATATGATTAAGAAATTTAGAATTCAACTTCGAGGGTTTCTATCTCGGTGGCAATCTGCTTGAGGAAGCGGGTTGCTTCGCCGCCGTCTATGCTGCGGTGGTCGTAGGTGAGCGAAAGGCCGATGTGCGGCACGAACGCGTAGACTCCGCCGCCCAGGTCCTTGGGGCGCGGCACTATTGTGTTCACACCCAGAATGGCGCTCTGCGGCAGGTTGATAATGGGGGTAAATATCTCAACGCCGTAGTTGCCGAGGTTCGAAACTGTGAATGTAGCTGCCTCCGGGCTCAGGATGTCTGGGTTGATGCTCCCCTTCTTGCAAGCGTCGGCAACCTCTTTAAGCTGACGGGACAGGCCGCAGATAGAAAGGTCGTCTGCATTCTTGACGCAAGGCACCATAAGGCCGCGCTCGGTGTCGACCGCCAGACCCAGGTGAACCTTGTTGAAATATTTGATGCTGTCGCCCAGGAAATGTGTGTTCACGTTGGGGAACTTCTTGAGCGCGCGGATAACCGCCATACAGATAAAGTCGTTGAGAGTGATGTTCACATCCAGCTTGCCCTCTTCCAGCATCTTCTTGGCCTGCTTGCGCAGCGCCTGGATGCGGCGGGCGTCGGCGCTCAGGTGGTGGGTCAGCTGGGCGGAGTTCTGAAGACTTGCGTGCATACTCTTGGCAATCACCTTGCGGATGTTGGTGAGCTTGCGCACCTCAAAGTCGGCGCCGCTCTCAAGCACGTCCTTCTTGGCGGCGGGAGCAGCTGCTGCCGGAGCGGCTGCGGCCTTGCCCAGATCTGCGGAGCGGGCCATACCTGCCAGACCACTGCCGGAAACGGGAGCGGTGGCGCCGGTTTCGGCTGCGATTTTGGCGGCCAGCGGAGTCTGGCGTGCCCCGGATGCAGCAGCGGCCTCGATATCGCGCTCAATTATGCGTCCTTCGGGGCCGGTTGCGGTTACATATGCCAGATTGATGTTGAGTTTTTCTGCCAGGGCTTTGGCGCGCGGGCTTATGGCGCGTTTGCCTTCCACTGCCACTGCGGCGGCTGCGGGAGCCGTCTCGTGCACAGAAATTTCCGGAGCGATGGCGGCTGCGGGTTTTGCCTCGGGCGCAGCGGGAGCGGCCTCTGCAGCTGCGGCGGGAGCGCCCTTGAGTAGGTCGTCTATATTCTCGCCCTCTTCGCCAATAATCATCACGTTCTCAAGAACGGGTATTTCGTCGCCTTCGTTGTAAAGCACCGCCAGCACGGTTCCGGCCACTTTGCTCTCTTCCTCAAAAGAAGCCTTGTCGGTCTCGTATGCGAAGAGGATGTCCCCTACCGCAACTTTGTCGCCTTTGTTTTTCTTGAATTCAGTAAGAATACAACTTTCTACAGATTGCCCCTGCTTGGGCATAATTACAACGGAAGCCATAATTGATTATCTATAAGATTATTATTTGGAAGTTAATCGATTTATTACTAAATTAACGCACAAAGGTATAAAATAATTATTGTACGTGTAGCGAAACATTGCGAAATAAACCGAAAAACTTGCATAAAAAAGCAAACGGCACCCCCTGTATGGAGGTGCCGTTCTGCATTGTCCGAATGATGCGGGATGCTAGTAGTTTTCTGCGTGAATTTCGAAGTAGCTCTGGGGGTGGTTGCAGGCGGGGCAAACCTCGGGAGCGGCGGTGCCAACCACAATGTGGCCGCAGTTGCGGCATTCCCAAACCTTGACCTCGCTCTTGGCGAACACTGTGGCGGCCTCCACGTTGGCCAGCAGTGCGCGGTAGCGCTCTTCGTGGTGCTTTTCGATGGCGCCTATCAGGCGGAATTTAGCAGCCAGCTCAGGGAAGCCCTCCGCATCGGCGGTCTTGGCAAATTCGGCGTACATATCGGTCCATTCGTAGTTCTCGCCGTCGGCGGCGGCGTTAAGGTTGGCCACCGTGTCGCCTATGCCATTAAGCTCTTTGAACCAGATTTTTGCGTGTTCCTTCTCGTTGTCGGCAGTCTTCAAAAACAGCGCTGCAATTTGCTCGAAGCCCTGTTTCTTTGCCACGGAAGCAAAATAGGTGTATTTGTTGCGTGCCTGCGATTCGCCGGCAAAAGCGGCCTGCAGGTTCTTCTCTGTCTGAGTGCCTTTGTACTTGTTTTCCATATCGATAAAAATTAGTAGTTTATTTGACAACAAATGTACAGAAAATTGCTACATTTGTTCAAATATAAATACAACAAAACGATGAAAAGATTTATTAACACAATCGCGATATTCGCAGCCGCTGCAGCGCTGCTTTCTGCCTGCCAGCCAAAGGTAGAGGAATCGGAGCAGTACCTGCAGTTGCAGAGCCGCATCGACTCCCTCAACAAGGTCAACAAACAGCTCAAGGCCAACTACAACGAGACTCTGGACATTCTCAACGACATCGAGGCCGGTTTCAGCGAAATCTCCACCGAAGAGCACAATCTCGTTGCCCTGAGCCTGGAGACCCCCACCGACACCGTTTCCCTTCGCGACGAGCTTGCCAACAAGCTGGACAAAGTAAAAAGCAAGATAGACAAGCAGCAGGAGCGCATCAACAACCTGCAGGCCCAGCTTTCCAAGAGCAATGCCAAGAACAAAACCCTCACCGCGACCATCGGCCGCCTGCAGCAGGAGTTGGACGAAAAGACCAACAAGATTATGGAGTTGCAGAACACCATCAAGAACCAGAACATCCGGATTGACGAGCTGGGCAATGCCGTGGCTTCGCTTGAGAAGGACGTCGCCGGCCTCAAAGACAAAAACGCCAGCCAGCAGTTGACCATCTCCAGCCAGGACGCCCGCCTGAACACCGTCAGCTACATTTGCGGCACCGAGGCGGAACTAATCGAATGGGGTCTGTTCGAAAAGAAGGGGCTGTTTGACTCCGGCCGACTGCTGGATCTCTCCCGCACCGCCGCCGATTTCAAGAGTTTTGACCGCCGCCGCGTAGGTGAGATTCCCACCAACGGCCACAAGATCAAGCTTCTCACCCCCCACCCGGACGACAGCTACACCATCGAGCCCGCCGAAGATGGCACCGAAAGCATTATGATCACCGACAGGGAGCATTTCTGGAGCATCTCCAAGTTCCTGGTAGTCCGCGTTAAGCGTTAGGCTTCAACCTAACCTCTTTTCGCAAAACAGGAGACCATTCAAGTCTCCTGTTTTTGTTTTGTGACTGCCTGTGGATTCTTATTGGTCCGCTCCGGGCAGAGCCTCCGCTTGCAAGTTTTTCCTGGGCGAAAATCCGCCCTTTGAAAAACTTCAAGCTGCGGACCTTTCTGCCCGTTCGCTCCCCGCCTCCACCCGCCAAAATGCTCACACGGCCTTTGGATGGCCGAATGCCGTCAGAGCGTCGCCACCCGCCACCCCATGAAAGCCCTCAGCCCTGACACGCCCCGAAAGGCAGCCCCTCCTGTCGCCCAATAAGAAGAGCATTTTGGCGGGGAAACAATAATGATTTACCAGACGTCAATGTTTTTTGTTGAAGACATTCTTCAGATAGTAATCCCGCGTCATAAAGCCGTTGCAGCCAGTTTTATCGGCTTTGAAGTTTGTGCAGCCAAGGAAAGGCTCGTGTTTGCCTTCCTTTACAATCAGGTAGCCGTCCTGGCATTTATCGCACTTGAGGATCGGCATATTGCCGCCTCGGAGATCGTTGGTCATAAAATCGCAGATCTCGGGCTCGTTGGAGCAGATCCAGAGTTTAAGGCCGATGTGGGGCTTGTAGCGGAGCTGCAGGGGGTAGCCGCAGACCGGGCAGCGCTTGATGTTTTCCAGATTGTCGGTAGACTGGTCGTTGAGCTGCCCATCCATTGTGACCAGTGGGTAGTCATGGAGGAGTTCAGTAACAAACTGTGAGGGGTGCTGCTCGGGGGTAACAATGTACACGCGGTTCTTGGTGCGTGTGAGAGCGACGTAGAAAAGGCGACGTTCTTCGGCGTAGTCGATACTGTAGTCGCCTTTGACGACGTATTTGAGGACTGGGTCTTCCTGTATCTGTGACGGAAAGCCGTAGAGTTCGTTGCGAGCATTTATGATGATGACGTTGTCGTAACCAAGACCTTTGGCGCGGTGGACTGTCATAAATTCTATTTTGACACCCGGGAAGCGTTTGGAGCGTACGCTGCCATCGTCGGGATTATACTGGAAGTCGGCTGACTTGCCGAGGTTGAAGGCATCGAATCCGTAGCGACCCAGCAAGAGGATGGAGGATTTTGGATTTTCAGAGAGGATCTTCTCCATAGCATCCTCGACAGTCTTGCCGATGAGGAAGTAGCGGCCGCCCTTTCCTTCGAACTGCTTGCGGTCCACTTCTTCCGTATAGGTCTGGATGACAATGGGGTTAGTGATGTGCTTCGGGGATACCAAGGCCTTCTTCAGTTGGGACTCGTTCTGCTGTATGAAGCCTCCTGCGATGTCAATGACTTCCTGAGCATTGCGGTAGGTCTTGGTTATTTTGAGTTCCTCACCGTAACCCATCGCCTTTTTGAATTGGGTGAAAAGTTCAATTCGTGAACCCGCATAGGCGTAGATGGACTGCCAATCGTCGCCCACTGCAATAATCTTGGCGTCGCATACCTCACTGAGGGCTTTGGTGAGGTCGAAACGTTGACGGGAGATGTCCTGGTACTCATCCACAATGATGTACTTGAAGTCGAGCTTTATGCCGGAATTCTTCTGCTCCCGAAGGATGCGGGCCGACTCATTGATCATATCCTCGAAGTCAACAGCGTGCTGCTGCTTCAGGCGCTTGGTGTACTCCAGATAACATTGCTGGCAGACGTCAAGGAAGAGCTTCGTGCGCTCGTTTGTAGACTTGCTTTCCCACTCGTAGAATTTCTCGGTGCTAAAGCCGTTGGTCTTAAAGTTCTGGATGAAAGTGCAAACCAGTTTGACCAACTTCAGGATGTATTTGTTCTCCTCGGTAGAGACAATCTTTTCGAAAACTTCCTTGGAGGAGCGGGGCTCCAACTTGAAGCCGTGAGCCTTCAGTTCCTCTTCCAAATGCACCAGCAGCGGCCGGCCGTCGTTGTAGGATGAGAACGTGTAGATTAGTTCGGTATCGTGCTGACGGTGCAATTTTACCTTGTCATTGATGGCCGACTTGTAGCGGGCCAACTCCTCCTGGTTGTACCGGTTGTTCCTGCCGTCCTGAGTGATACCGAAGTGCTCGATGTAAGCAATATGGTCGCTCTGAGTGATGGTGAAATCAGGAGTGTAGGGCTTGTGGGCACGGATGATATTGTACTTGTACGGCTTCTCGTAGGTGTAATTAATGTTATTGAGGTACAAGAAGTTTGCAATCTGGACTTCCTGCGCCGAGCGCAACGATTCGTGTGCAATGGAAATGCGGTTGCCGGTGCGCTTGTTGATGATCTCCTCCGTGTACTCGCTCATATTCCCCTTAAGCGTGGAAAAATCCGCCTTGGAGATATAGTTGAAGAAGGAATTGAGGTCATCACCCTCGTATGGCGCATCAAAGTAGCTGCCAAAAAATAAGATGAGTTTATCTACCAGTTCTGGCTGCTCCAGGATGTTGCTCTTGAGATAATTGTTGACGATGTTGAATAGGAAGCCACCGTCACGTATGTTCTTACCTACTGGATCTTGCTTCCTTAGGATTGCGTAGCCGGTGCTATGAAAGGTCGTCACAGGACAATTAATCTTCAGTGCCTTATTTATTTTATCCCGCAACTCCCCGACTGCTTTGTTGGTAAAAGAAATCACCAATATGTGCTCGGGAAGCACGTGCTTCTTCTCAACAAGGTACTTGACTTTAGCAGCAACCGTAGTGGTTTTTCCTGCGCCAGCACCTGCTATTACCAGTGTGTAATCCTCATCTGATAGTACTACACGCCGTTGCTCTTCATCCAAGGAGATAACAGGATCAACAGGTTTTAATATGCAATCAAGATATTCTTTATCAGTTAAAAGATGAGTAGATAAGAATCTTGTATTGTGCTTGGAAATCAATTCAGGCACATTGTCTTTATTCGCAAACTCATTATAGCAGTTTAAGAACTTCAATACCCACTTTTTCTGTAAGTCATTATCCTTGCAATAATACGACAATGTGGATGCACGCTGCTGTCCTAGGAAGAAAGTGAATGTATCAGCAAAATCCTGTGCAAGCGAATGGTAATCGCTGCGAGCGAGATACTTATCTTCGCCTAATAGAGTCTTTAAACGAGAATAGAAAGCCACGAGACTACGGTGCTCTGAAGTCATTTGACCAGTCGTACGAAGCTCGTTTGTCTTAGTCTTTCTAGAGAATATCTTGCTGAATAGAGACACGATCTACTTTATAACAAAGCAAAAATAATGTTTTTCAGGGAATTGAAAGAATAGATATAGAATACACCATCGCCGGCACGCTAAACCGCCAGAGATACAGTTCGACAAGAGGCCATGAAAGCTTTCTTTTTAAAAACAGAAATAATTTCACAAGGTTTTCGAGAAATTTCCGTTTTAGGGCATTGATGAGCATTATCTTGCAGAAAAAACTTGCTTACTACGATTTTTCGTAGTAGTTTTACAATGCGAAGATAGATTATGAAGCGATTATTTATGATGGCCTTATCAGAGAAAGAGGTAGATCTGGTATCGGCTATAAGAAACTACAAACAATCCTACCCCAATGGGTACCCTGAACTACTATGGTACGCACAACAACTATTTGATGAATTAATAGAAACGCAAAGAGATGAATAAGCAAACGAACACTACACTGAAAGTGAAATTTGGTCAGAACGACAGGCCGCTTGCATCCGATGTGAAGCAGAAGTTGGCGGATATTGTGATGAGTATTACTTGGCGGGAGATTGCCCATGATTATTTTGGGAAGTCTTCGTCATGGCTATATCATAAACTGGACGGCATAGACGGGAATGGCGGGCGCGGAGGCTTCACGGAGAGCGAGCTGGACACGCTCAGGTATGCTTTGAACGATTTGGCAGAGAGGCTAAAGGCGGCAGCTGAACGGCTTTAATTCTTTGTTTTGCGCAAATCACCTGACGGGGTTTGTGGTAAAGATGTTAATTCTTACCTTTGTAGAGTTGAATGATAAATCGTACGTCATTTTTATGAAAAGGACACTTATACTGATTTCTGCAATTGTTGCGTTGTGCGCGTTTAGTTCTTGCAATAAGGAGAGTGATCACCAGTTGGAGGGGCTTTGGGGCTTTATAAGCGAGGAATATGAAGAGTGCACCGCAGCCGGCGAGGTCGTCGACCGGGGGAAATTCACTTACAATCCCGATAATCCCAGTTCCCCGCGCGATGAGAAAATCGAGTTCACGTGGCTGCGCGACAACGAGACCGGCAGTGAGTATTCCGCCAAGTATTGTATGTGGAATATGATTGACAATGTTTGGGAGTATTTGGCAGGAGATGCTTCAGTCAGCATTCAAGACGGCAACAGGTTGTTCGAATCTTACGAGGGCCTCACTCATGAAGTCGGCACCATATCTTTCAAGGGAGACCTTTTCATTGTGGAGGGCGACGAGAAGCATTTGTCGCCGTTGGACGGCGAGGGCGGCGGTTACCGCCATTTCAAACAGACCTTCAAAAGAATGAATTAATCCAATAATAATATGAAAAAGACAATTATCATTTTAACGGCAATAATCGCGCTGTTCGCTGTCTCTTCCTGCAAAAAGGAACCCGTCAATGAACACCCGCTGGAGGGCGTCTGGGGCTTTATGAGCAGTGAAACTATTGTAAAGAACGCCGACGGCACAATCTTACATCAGGACAAATACGATTACAACCCTTTCAATCCCACTAATTCCGCGGATATGAAAATTGTGATAACGAGTATCGGTGAGAATAATTATTCTGCTACCTCATATAGTTGGGGTAGTGACGAGAATAACTGGCGAGTGCAGGGTCCAGCCACCAAAATCACCATTAAGGACGGGAACAAGTTTTACGCTGAAAGAGTGGGAGGTGAAATGGAAGAGGTAGGCACGATATCCTTCTCCGGCGACACATTTAGTATCGAGGGCAAACGAGACATACTCTCGATCGACGGCACCCCCTCCGGCACCCGTTATATGAAAGAAGTCTACAAACGGATGGAATAAATCCTAATTGTAGTTCTCCGCTGCCAGGCGCACCATCTCCCCCACTTCCGCTGCGTAGGACGCCGGGGAAAGCACCTTGACGAACTGGCCGTATGAAAGCAGCTTGCGGGTGAAATCGATTGTGGGATGGATGTGATAGACAAAGTCAGAAAAGGGTTCGGATGCGTCCGGGCCCTTTTCGCTTTGCGACACCTCCGCCTGCGAGCCGTGCAGCGGCAGCGAGCGGAAATAATTGACATACTGCTCTGTGAATACCCTCACGGTGACATCCATAAGGGGCACATCTTCGTCTATATACACTCCGTAATAGTCGCGGAAATAATCGTCTGGAGTGGATATCTTCTTTTCCTTGCGGAAGTAATTCTTGAGCCACTTGGCGTCGAACTCCTCTTCCAGAATATTGCACTGCCCGATACGGTCCAGGCCGTAGACACGGGCGTCGCCGTCTTGAGGCTTGTAGGCCAGCAGATACCACCGCTGCTCCCGCAGTTTGATGCAATATGGCCACACCACGCTCTCGTGCACCGCGGCGTCCTTCTTGAAGCTCTTGTGCACTATGTGCAGCTGCCTCGACGCCCGGATTGCCTGCATAATAACCCCCAGCGCCGAACCGCCCGAAGAAGGGATGTCCTCCAACAGGATGCGGTCTGCCATCTCACCCCCGCTCGACACCGTTTCGTTTATGCTGAGTGAATTGAGCAGCAGCTGCTTTACCTGCGCCCGCTGCAGCGAATCTTCCTCTGCGATGCGATAGCGGAAATGGCCGTCCACGCGGGCCACCTCCAGCGAAATGCCGAACAGATTCTCTATCTCGCGCTTGTAGTTGTAGAAGGTCTTGCGGGGAATCTCCCGCTCGTGGTTCTCGTTGTAGACGCAGCTGCGCCACCTGCGGTTTATCTCCTCCCGGGAAATGCCGTAGGAACCAGCGTCATAGATATTATTCAGCAGCCAGAGATACCTGGCCATAAGAGACGATGTGTTGGTTTTCATAAGCGGCGAAAAATTTTTCTCAAATATAAGAAGAAAATTCTATGTGTCCTATAATTTTACACACATAGAGGGCCATCTTTGTATCAAACAAAAATACAAAGAGATGAAACTTTTCATTGCCATAGTAATTATTGCTGCGAGCGTTATTTTCGCAGCCAAAGACTGAGATGACACGAGGGCGGCGCTAACCCAGCTTGCCGTTTGAAATGTCGGTCAATTCCTCCGTTATGTCCTGCTGACGCTGCTTGTTGTATGTCAGGCGCAGCTGGGCAAGCAAATCCTCGGCGTTGTCGCTGGCGGTCTGCATCGCAATCATCCTGCAAGCGTTTTCGCTTGCGTTGCTGCTGAGCATAGTGGCATAGAGGTCAGTGCGCATCACCAGCGGCAGCAGCTTTTCCACCACCTCTGCGGCGGACGGCTCAATAATCAGATCGTCTTCCAAGGCGGCGGAGGCTACACCGCCAAAATCCTCTGCCACTGGCAGCCAGGTGCGGCTCACAATGTTCTGCCTGGCGGCGTTGTAATAGTGCATATACACCAGCTCCACGCGAGAGAACCGGCCGGCGGTATAACCGTCCATAAAGAACTGGGCCAGGGCCGCCATCTGCTCGTACGAAAGAGTGTCGGCATAATGCACAAAGTCCCCGCAGACGTTCATTTCGGCCTTGCGGGCCATCTTTGCGACCTTCTCTCCCACCGGATAAACCACCGCGGAAGCCCCCTCTTCTTCCAGATGCGACACTGCCAGCTGCAGCGCCTTGAACACATTGGCGTTGTAGCTTCCGCAGAGCGATGTGTTAGAAGAAAAAACTACCACCGCCACAGGGCCCCCGGCCGCATCGGCCCCGGCCAGAGCGGAGGCGTCTATATGGGCCGAAACCCGCCGAAGAATATCCAGCAGGGCGCTTTTATAGGCATCCAGGCCGCCCACCATCCGCTGCGCCTTGCGCAGTTTGGCAGACGAGACCATCTTCATCGCCTGGGTAATTTTGAGCGTACTGCTTACAGACGATATCCTGGCCTTTATTTCTTTGAGGGATGCCATTTCCAGCGATCGGTTATGAATTCAAAATGGAAGAGCAAACCGCAGCGGCGGCAGCCTGGATGGCCGCCTCCGTTTCGGAGTTAATTCCGGAGGTGCGAATCTTCTCAAAGGTGTCGCCTGCAGCCAAGTGCTCTATCAGAAGCTTCTCGAACTCGGACACCTTTTCCAGAGGGATATCCTTCATAAGGGCCTTGGTGCCGCAGTAGAGCACCGCAATCTGGCGCTCCACCGGCATTACTGCGTGCAGCGGCTGTATGAGCAGGCGGGTGTTCTTGCGCCCCTTGTCCAGCGTCATCATAGATATGGCGTCCATATCGCTGCTGTACTTGCTGAAGGCCTCCAGCTCGCGGTATTGCGCCTGGTCTATCTTGAGGGTACCGGCCACCTTCTTCATCGCCTTGGTCTGGGCGTTGCCGCCCACACGGGATACGGAGATGCCGACGTTTATGGCGGGGCGGTTGCCCTGGTTGAAGAGGTCGGTCTCCAGGAAGATCTGGCCGTCGGT
>JAFZYD010000015.1 GCA_017616475.1 Bacteroidales bacterium | reverse complement strand
TCGCCTTCTTCTCTGCGCCGCCGTTGATGCTGTAAAAGACCTCTGCATCGGCAACTTCATTGCTCTGGCTCCCCTCGCTGCAGTGGACATAAATCTTGTGGCTGACGTTATCTTGCATTAACTGCGCGTTCAGCACCAGGATAGGCTCGTTCTGGTCGCTCCAGATGGTCTCTACGGTGTTCTCGCAGGAGGCGGCCAGAAGCGCCGCCGCAATTATCATAAGTATATCTCTTTTCATAGCGGTCATCAGAATTTACGTGTGTAACTGAAAGAGGGCAGCACCGGCAGCACTGTTATCTTTTTCACTTCGATGCCCTCGCGCTTGACATTGTATGTCCCGGGTTCAAATTCGGTTGCGCCTTCTTTGTACACAAAGTCGGGATTCATATGGTTGTAGGCGTTGTAAACGCTTATATTCCATACACGCTCGCCGTGGCGCTTCTGCCTGTGGAAATTAATGCCCAGGCAGAGGTTGTGCGACGGCGGCAGGCGGTAATTGCCGCGGGACGAGACATAATCGGACGTGTGCTGACGGTCGTTAATGTCCACTACCGCGAATTCGCGGGTGGTGAGAGTGGTGACACCGCCGGTAAAGAACTTCCAGCTGCCGGAGACATCTATACGGTCGGAGAACTTATGATTCACTACCAGGCTGACATCGTGTCGGCGGTCATACTTGAAGGGGAACCATTCGCCGCGGTTGATGGACCCGTCGGGGAAACGGCGTTCGCTCTTGGCCAGTGTGTAGCCCAGCCAGCCGGTGGTGTTGCCCGTCTTTTTCTGTATGAACAGCTCCATACCGTAGGCGCGGCCCTGCCCCATCGACACCTTCGACTCCCATCCGGTGGAGGTTATCAGCACCGACATTCCGTCTTTGTATTCCAGAATGTTGTGCATATTCTTATAGTAGCCCTCCAGAGAGAATTCCCATCCCCTGCCGGCATCCCAGTAGGTTCCCAGCGAGAACTGGTCCGCAGTCTCGGGTTTGATATCCTTGGTGATGGGGACCCACAGGTCGGTGGGGAGCGATATGTCGGTGGAGGCCAGCAGGTGCACATACTGCGACATCCGGGCGTAGGAGGCCTTGACGCTGACGCCGGCGCCTATATCCACCCTGCCCGAGAAGCGCGGCTGCACGGAGGCGTAGGTCTTGCCCTGGGTGTGGAACAGGCCTATATGCAAGCCGGGGTTGAACGACAGCCTCTGCCCTATCACAAAGTCGTCTTCTATGTACAGCGTGGCCTCGTGGCCTATCAATTTGCCGCCGGAAGCCATGTTCATAGTGGTGTCTATTATTACCTCCTTGCCGGTGGTCTCCTTCTCCGAAAGAGTGGCCGTCTGCGGACGGAAGTCGTGATGCATATACTCCGCACCGAACTTAATAAGGTGTTCGGGCGTGGGATTGTAGTCAAAATCTACCTTGAAATCGATGTCGTTGATGCCGGAGTCGTAGGTCACGCCCATCTTCTCCTGATTCTCGATCTCCTTGTCCTTCATATAATCTATGTAGGTCAAATCGACATCCATCTCGTAGTGGTTGTAGGCAAGCGTGGTGTTGGCAAACAGCTTGCTGCCGAAGGCGTGAGCCCAGCGGAGCGACGCCACGGTGTTGCCCCAATCCATATTGATGTTGGTCTTTTCCCGGCGTATCACGTCGGCATCGTTACCCTTATAATTTTCCTGCCAATTAATAGAGTGGCCTTCTGCATCATAATCATAGCCGTAGCCGTCGTCGTAGCGCACCAGGAACCGGTCGCGGCCGTGGTAGACGCTGGCAATAAGGCGGTCTTCGTTGCTGAACTTGTGGGTAATCTTGCCGTTCAAGTCGTAGAAATAGTAATTGGCGGGGACGTTGAACGCTCTGAGAACCGGCGTGAACAAGAACGAGTGCAGCACGCGTCCGCTGACGCTGAAAGCTGTCTTGTCCTTGATTATGGGGCCCTCCAGATGAACCCTGTCGGAGAGCATCCCGACGCTGACCAGGCCGTGGAACTCCTTCATATTGCCGTCGTTGGTGCGCACGTCAATCACGGAAGAGAGGCGGCCGCCGTAGCGGGCCGGGAACGAGCCCTTGAACAGCGTCACCTTTTTGACAGCCTCCGGAGTGAAGACGGAGAAGATGCCAAACATATGGTTGACTCCGTAAAGCGGGATGTCATCCAGCAGAATCAGGTTCTCGTCCGGACCGCCGCCGCGCACGTAGATGCCGGAGGAACCGGTGGAACCGCCCTGCACGCCCGGCAGGAACTGGAGCGACTTGAGCACGTCCTTCTCGCCGAACAGCGCCGGCATACTCTCCAGCACAGTCTGCGGCACCTCCAGGGCACCGGTATTGGTAGAATTCAGGCCCGCCTCCTTGCGTGCCGTCACCACCGCCTCTTGAAGCTGGGCGGACGGCTCCAGCCGCACATTTATCACGGTGTCGCGGGTCAGGTCCAGCTCCTCGCGCCGGTCCGCATAGCCCAGGAACGACCAAACCAACGTGTGGCGTCCCTTTGCCAGGCTCAGCGTATAAAACCCGTAATTATTTGAGACAGCGCCGGTTATTATGCGGCCGGAGGTAGCGTCTTCGCTAATGACGCCCGCGCTGATAAGCATTTCGCCGCTGGCGGCGTCGGAAATGTATCCGCTCACCGTCACCTTTTGCGCCATGGCCGCCAGGCTCGCCAGCGCACACAAAACAACTGCTACAATCTTTTTCATACTTTTCATAAATGCCGAAACTGCACTAATCTAACTAAAGAGCCAGCCTAAGGCGGGCGATTTCCAGATCTTCCGGGGTGGTGATTTTGTCGTTGTGGCGCAAGCCGGGCACCAGATTGATGCGGTAGCCGGCCGCTTCCACCACCGAGGCATCGTCGGTAAAAGCGGGGTCGTAGGGTAGACGGTAGGCCGCTTTGAGCACCTCGCTGCGGAACACCTGCGGCGTCTGCACAAGGCGGATGTCGTCCCGCCGCAGTACATAACTCTCCGGGCCGCCGGTCACCTCGCGCACCGTCTCCACGGGCGGCACTGCAGGTACCGCGTTGCCCAGTTCCTCGCCTGCGCGGAACATCTCCTCCAGGAATTCCGGGGTCACGAAGGGCCTCACGCCGTCGTGCACAGCCACCACCGTGTCGTCCGGCAGGTACTGCAAGGCATTGGCCACCGAGTGGAAGCGGGTTATGCCTCCGGAAGGTATCGCATATCGCTCCAAAAACTCGCTCTCCACGCAATATTTCTTCCACCAATCCTTATGCTCGTCGTTAATCACCACAATTATTCCGACGGGGTACGGCAGCGCCAGAAAACGCTCTATAGTGTGGCGCAGAATGGGTTTGCCGTCTATCTCCAGAAACTGTTTTGGGGTGGTGCCTCCCATCCGCGTGCCGCTGCCCGCAGCCACTATAATTGCATATTTGTTGCGACCTGTCATATCGATAGCCTATTTTTATAATAATCTCTCTCGCAAATGTAATTTATTTCCCACAATTTGACTAAATTTGTGGGCTATATCAGTCATTCCAAAGATGGATAAAATCAAGAAAATTGAAAGGGCTTTAATTTCTGTCTTTTACAAAGACGGAATAGATGATATCGCAGCCGCTCTGACCCGCCGCGGAGCCAAGCTGCTCTCTACCGGCGGCACCTACGACTATCTGGCGCAGAGGGGCTTCGAAGTGGAAAAAGTGGAAGATCTTACCGGCTATCCCTCAATCCTGGGCGGCCGCGTAAAGACCCTGCACCCCAAGGTTTTCGGCGGCATCCTGGCCCGTCGCGACAACGGCGGCGATGCAGACCAGATGCAGCAATATGACATCCCGGCCATCGATCTGGTAATTGTGGACCTTTACCCGTTCGACGAATATGTTGCCAAAGGGGCATCCCACCAAGATATCATAGAAAAAATAGACATCGGCGGCATTTCGCTTATCCGCGCCGCCGCAAAAAACTATAAGGACGTTGTAATTGTTCCCTGCCAGAAGCTTTACGGCAAGTTGCTGGAGTGCCTCGAGGCGCACGACGGCGGCACCACCCTGGAAGAGCGCGAGTTCTTCGCAAAATGGGCTTTTGCCACCAGCAGCAACTACGACACCTCCATTTTCCACTACCTCAACCGCGACGGAGAGGTAGATGCATTCGCCTTCAACAGCCTGGAGCCCACCGCCCTGCGCTACGGTGAGAACCCCCACCAGGCCGCTGCCTACTACGGCGGCGCCGACACCCTTCCCCGCCAGTTGCACGGCAAGGAGATTTCCTACAACAATATGCTGGATATCGAAGCCGCAATAGAGCTGATAGACGATTTTGAGGGCACCGCGCTGGCAATAATCAAGCACAACAACGCCTGCGGCTGCGCCGTACGCCCCACAGTGCTGGAGGCCTGGAAGGACGCCCTGGCCGGCGACCCGGTGAGCGCCTTCGGCGGCATCATAATAACCAACGCCACCATCGATAAAGAAGTTGCGGAGGAGATAAACAAGATATTCTTCGAGGTAATCATAGCGCCGCAATATACTGCAGAGGCGCTGGAGATTCTCGAAACCAAAAAGAACCGCATAATCCTGGAGCGCGGCGGCGTGAAGCCTTCTGCCGTCAAATTCCGCTCTATGCTGGGCGGCGCGCTGGTCCAGGCCCGCGACACAGTGGCCGAGACCGCAGCTGACCTCACCCCCGTGACCGAGGCCAAACCCACCGAGGCCCAGATTAAAGACCTGCTGTTCGCCAACCGTCTGGTTAAGCATTCCAAGAGCAACGCCATCGTTTTAGCCAAGGGTAATATGCTGCTGGCCAGCGGTATAGGCCAAACCTCCCGCGTGGACGCCTTGCGCCAGGCCATTGCAAAAGCCCGCAGTTTCGGCTTCGACCTGAATGGCGCTGTTATGGCCTCCGACGCCTTCTTCCCCTTCCCCGACTGCGTGGAAATTGCTTTCGAGGCGGGCATCACCGCGGTAATCCACCCCGGCGGCAGCATCCGCGACGCCGAGAGTGTAGATTTCTGCAACGCCCACGGCGTGGCTATGGTCACCACCGGCAAGCGTCACTTCAAACACTAAGCAAACAAATAAAACTTTTACAGATATGGCATTCAATTTCCTCACACAAGAGCTGGCTATCGACCTGGGCACCGCCAATACCGTCATTTTTATGAATGACAAGAAGGTCATCGACGAACCCTCCATCGTTGCCATCGACGCCTACACCGACAAGCCTATGGCAGTCGGCACCCGCGCTAAACTGATGCACGAGCGCACCAACCCCGGCATCAAGACCATCCGCCCCCTCAAGGACGGCGTTATTGCAGACTTTGATGCTGCGGAGATTATGATCCGCGAGCTCATCAAAATGATCAACTACAAGAAATCGTTCCTCACCCCCAGCCTCAAGATGGTCGTGGGCATTCCCCAGGGCTCTACAGAGGTAGAGAAGAGGGCCGTGCGCGACAGCTGCGAGCACGCCGGCGGCCGCGACATCTATATGGTGTATGAGCCTATGGCTGCAGCGCTCGGTATTGGTCTTGACGTGACCGAGCCCAGCGGCAATATGATTGTGGACATCGGAGGCGGTACCACAGAAATCGCCATCATCTCTTTGGGCGGCATCGTGGCTGCAGAGAGCATCCGCACCGCGGGCGACGTCTTCACCAACGAGATCCAGCAGTATATGCGTCAGCAGCACAACATCAAGGTGGGTGAAATAACCGCAGAGGACATCAAGATCAAGATCGGCGCAGCCGTTACCGACCTGGAAGAGGATATCCCGCCGATGGTAGTAAAGGGTCCCAACATTATGACCGCACACCCCATCGAGGCCGAAATCACCTCCCAGGAGGTGGCACACTGCCTGGACAAGCAGCTGGCACGCATCGAGGCCGGCATCCTCTCCGTACTGGAACAGACTCCTCCGGAGCTTTATTCCGACATCGTGGACAAAGGTATCTTCCTCACCGGCGGCGGCGCCCTGCTCAAGGGTATCGACCAGCGCTTCTCCAAGAAGATCAACATCCCGTTCCACGTATCCGAGGATCCGCTCCGCAGCGTGGCCCGCGGTACCTGCGCCGCTCTCAAGAACATCGACAAGTATCCGTTCTTAATGAGATAGCCCCTGCCGCCAAAGATGGATTACCGCTCCAACTCATACAACCTGCTGCTCACAATAGGCGTGTTCATTGCCCTGGAGGTAATCTCCATAGTGATGATTGTCCAGAACAGCGTGTTGCAGCGGTACATCATATTGAACGGCATCCGCTCCACCCAGGTCTTTTTCTGGGAGCGGAGCGAGGGCATACGCGATTTCTTTAACCTGCGCGCCTATAACCAGGCGCTGCTGGAAGAAAACGCCCAGCTGCGCGGCAAAATGGCCCAGCTGCAGTATCTGGAAGACTACAAGTATGTAACCGAGGAGACCCCCGGCCTGTACAAGTGGATTCCCGCGAGCATAATCAAGAACACCCCCAACAAGCAGCACAACTACCTCATCTTGAACCGCGGCGCCAAGGACGGCGTGGAGACGGAGATGGGCGTGGTGACCCACAACTCCATTGTGGGCGTCGTGGGGGCGGTGAGCGACAATTATTGCTACGTTATATCGTTCGCCAACAAGAGCCAGCGGGCCAGCGCTATGGTGTCCGGCACCGGCGATTTTGGCCTGCTCTCCTGGGACGGCACCGACGGCAGCGGCGCTACGCTGTCGCACGTGCCGCTCTCCAGCGTGGCGGCGGTGGGCGACACGGTTTGTACCAGCGGCTATTCCACCATTTACCCTCCCGACATCCCCATCGGCACCATTACAGATGTGGACGCGGTGAGCGGTATGTACAAGGATATGAAGGTAGCTCTGTTCCAGGACATCCGCAGCCTCAAATATGTCTACATAGTGCAGCGCCACCATCAGGACGAGATTGACGAACTTTCAAAAACCGCAAAAGGGAAAGAATAGATGCCGGACTATCTGCGACAGACAATAATCTATGCGGTGGTGATCTTTATCCAGATCATCTTGAACAACTATGTTAACCTGGGGCCGATGATTTATCTGTGCCTCATCCCGCTGCTTATTGTATATCTGCCTCTGGACCAGAAGAATTACATCTCTCTGATTATCGCCTTCGGTCTGGGTCTCATTATAGACATCCTGTCCGACGGGGTACTGGGCCTCAACGCCGGAGCCGCCACGCTGGTGGCGCTGGTGTACAAGCCCATCTTCTACCCCGTGTTCCAAAAGAACAACTACAGCAAGAAATACATCCCGCCCATCCGCGAGAGCGACATAGGGCACCACGCGCTCTATCTGACCATTATCCTGGCCATATATTTCCTGTTCTACATCGCATTCGACGGCCTTGCAAAGACCACCCTGGTGGTGTCGCTCATCCGTTTTGTCACAAACATAGCGGTTAACCTTGCGCTGGTCCTCATAGTAGATTTCACATTGTTCAACAGGAGCTAACTTCGGGAGACGGGTCTATGAAATTCTACCTCAGCAAGCGCAACACCATACTGCTTGTATTGTTTGTAATCTTCTTGATTATAGCAATCCGGCTGTTCTCAATCCAGATTGTGGACAAGCAGTACCGCGAGACCGCCGCCAACAACGCCCTCAAATACGTGACCATCTACCCCGCCCGCGGCCGCATCCTGGACCGCTATGGCAACACACTGGTAGAGAACAAGATAACCTACGACATTATGGTGTCTCCCCGCACGGTGGAGGAGTTCGACACACTGGCCATCTGCAAGATTTTCGGCCTCGAGCCGGAGTTCGTTAAGGAGCGGTTTGCCAGTTACAGCGCCAACGCCCGCAAGATTGGCTACGGCGCGATGCCCTTCCTCAAGCAGGTGAGCAGCGAGCAGTACAACGCCTTTGCAGAAAGGGCCTACCTGTTCCCCGGCTTCGACGCAGTGGCCCGCACAGCCCGCGTCTACCCCATAAACGCCGGCGGCAACCTGATTGGCTACGTATCCGAGGTGGACCGCGATTACATAGAAGCCCATCCGGACTATAAAAGCGGCGACTATGCCGGCAAGACGGGCCTGGAGCGCGCCTACGAGAGCCGCCTTTCGGGCGAAAAAGGCTACACTGTGTACTACCGCGACTCCCGCGGCCGCATCAAGGGGCATTACGAAGACGGCGCCGCAGACAAGGAGGCGGTGGCCGGCGGTGACATAACAACCACCATAGACGCCGAGCTGCAGGCCTACGGCGAGCAGCTTATGAAGAACAAGGTGGGCAGCGTAGTGGCCATAGAGCCCTCCACAGGCGAAATACTGACACTGATTTCCAGCCCGGGTATAGATGTAAACCAGCTGGCGGAAATAAACAAATACTACAAAGAAATAAGCGACAACCCCTACAACCCTATGTTCAACCGCACCGTGCAGAGCGCCCAGCCTCCGGGCAGCGTGTTCAAGCTTGTGAACGGCCTCATAGGTTTGCAGGAGGGTGTTCTGTCGCGCGAAACGCGCTACCCGTGCAGCCGCGGCTACACCTCCGGTAGCGTGCACGTGGGGTGCCACGGCCATCCTTCGCCCATCAATCTGCCGCAGTCCATAGCAATGTCCTGCAACGCATATTATTGCTACGTGCTGCGCAACATTATGGACAACCGCAAATACGCCAACATAGAGGAGTCGTTCAACAAATGGCGCGAATATGTCACCAGCTTCGGCTTCGGCCATAAGCTGGGGAGCGACGTACCCTACGAACTGGGCGGCAATGTGCCCACCGTGAACACCTACAACAAACTGCACGGCAAGGGGCGCTGGAAATCGCTCTCCATAATCTCCCTCTCCATAGGCCAGGGCGAGCTGGGATGCACGCCGCTGCACCTGGCCAACTTCTGCGCCACCATTGCCAACCGCGGCTGGTTCTACACCCCGCATATGATAAAGGGCGACGACAAGTACCCGCTGGATTCGGCCTACACCGTTAAGAACTACCCTATGGTGGACGCCAAATACTTCCCGCTGATTGTGGAGGGTATGAATATGTCTGTCTACGGCGACGGCGGCACCAGCCACGTGGCCCAGGTGCCCGGCGTGAATATGTGCGGCAAGACCGGCACGGCCCAGAACCCGCACGGCGACGACCATTCGGTGTTCATTTGCTTCGCCCCCAAGGACAACCCCAAGATTGCGGTTGCGGCATACATAGAGAACGGCGGCTTCGGCGCCACCTGGGCCGCGCCCATCGCTTCGCTCATTGTGGAGAAATACCTCAACGGCGAAATTGCGGAGGGAACCCGTACAGAACTGGAGAAGCGGGTCAAGAACGGCTATCTGTTGAACAAAGTACCGGTGCGTAAGAGAAAGAGATAATGAACAAGCGCAGAAACAGTTATCGAAGCCTCGACTGGACTATGATAGTTTGCTATCTGGTGCTGGTTCTCTTTGGCTGGCTCAATATCTTCTCTGTGCTGCACGGAGACAGCGGCAACATTTTCGATTTCGGCCAGAAATATGGAATGCACTTTATTTGGATATGCATTTCGCTGATCACCGGCTTCCTTATTATACGGGTGCTGCCGGCCAATATATGGCAGAGCACCTCGTGGATTCTGTATGGCGGAGTAATTTTGCTGCTGATGGCCACCCTGGTGCTGGGCGTCTCCAGCCACGGCTCGCAGAGCTGGATATCGATAGGCAGTTTCCGGCTGCAGCCGGCTGAGTTTTCAAAGATAACCACGTCGCTGGTGCTGGCCACCATAATGAGCAAATACGGCTTCAGCCTGAAGGGAATGCCCAACATAATCAAGGTCGTGTGGCCGCTGTTGCTGCCAATGGCCCTCATCCTTCTGGAAAAGGAGACCGGCAGTGTGCTGGTGTACGTGGGCTTTTTGGTGGTGCTCTACCGCGAGGGGATGTCGGGCTGGTTAATCGCCATAGGTTTTATGACGGTGCTGGAGTTCATCCTCACCATCATCACATCGCCCTATGTTGCTATGTGCGTGGGGCTGTCGGTGTTCCTGCTGGTGTTCTTCGCCCACCGGGAAGAGTATCTGCTGGGGCTGCTTGTCACAGTGCCTACGGTTGTTTTCCTGATCTTCTTCCCCAAAATATTGGCAATAGAGGGCATCGCGGCGGTCAATCAGCTCTCTGCCGACGCGTGGCTGGCCATAATAACCGCCGCCGTGGCGCTTTTCTTTATTGTGCGGATGGTTATCCGCTTCCCGCGCAAACGGTTCGAGCGCAACGCTTTTATTGTGCTGCTGTGCGGCATTCTCTTTGTCCTGTCGGTTCAGTTCCTGTATAACAATATACTCCAGGACCACCAGCGCAACCGTATAGATGTGTTCCTGGGGCTGGTGGACGACCCGCGCGGCGTGGGCTACAACCTGCACCAGTCTATGGTGGCCATCGGTTCGGGCGGTTTTGCCGGCAAAGGTTTCGGAAACGGTACCCAGACCAGCCTGGGCTATGTTCCGGAGCAGGAGACCGACTTTATTTTCTGCACCATAGGCGAAGAGTGGGGCTTTTTGGGAGCGCTGTTCGTGCTGGCGCTCTACATCACACTGATATTCAGGATAATTATCACCGCGGACCGCGCCAAGGACGCCTTTACGCGCATCTACGGCTATTGTGTGGCGATGTGCATCACGGTGCACGTCTTTATCAACATCGGTATGACTATCGGCCTGATGCCGGTAATCGGCATCCCGCTTCCCTTCCTGAGCTACGGCGGCAGCGCGCTGCTGGCATTCACCATAATGCTGGCGATATTCGTCAAACTGGAATTCAACGAGAGAAGAATATAAAAATATATAAATATGAATTTTGCAGACAGACACATAGGCCCCAGCGGGGAACAGACGCAGCAGATGCTGGAAGCCATCGGCGCCGGCAGCCTGGAGGAACTCACTGCGCAGGCCGTGCCCGGCGACATCCTTCTTAAAGAAGATTTGGCCCTGAGCTCCGCTATGAGCGAAGGGGAATATCTGGACCACCTGAAAGGCATCGCCGCGGGGAACAAGCACTTCCGCTCGCTCATTGGTATGGGCTGGTACGGCACCGCGACTCCCGCCGTGATTGCCCGCAACATATTCGAGAACCCCGGCTGGTACACCTCATACACCCCCTATCAGGCAGAAATTTCGCAAGGCCGCCTGGAGGCGCTTATGGTGTTCCAGACAATGATTGCCTCCCTCACCGGCCTGCCGCTGGCCAACTGTTCTATGCTGGACGACGCCACCGCAGCCGCCGAGGCAATGCGTATGATGTACAACCTGCGCAGCCGCGAAGCCGTGGCGGCGGGCAAGAACCTGCTGTTTGTAGACTCCAATATCTTCCCCAACGTCCTCTCCGTGCTGCAGACCCGCGCCGGAGCGCTGGGCATCGAGCTGGAAACTGGCAACTGGGAAACCGCCGTGCTGCGCGAGCGATGCTTCGGCGCCATACTGCAATACCCCGCAGCCAACGGTGAGGTGCGCGACTACGCCCCCTTCTGCGAGAAGGCTCACGGCCGCGGAATGCTTGTCACCGCCTATTGCGACCTCCTTTCGCTGGCCCTGTTCAAGGAGCCGGGCGCCTGGGGTGCCGACATCGCGGTGGGCAGTGCGCAGCGTTTCGGCCTGCCGATGGGCTTCGGTGGCCCTACCGCCGGCTTTATGGCGTGCCGCGACGAATACAAACGGACCATCCCCGGCCGCATAATAGGGGCTTCCAAGGACCGTCTGGGCAACACCGCCTACCGCCTGGCCCTGCAGACCCGCGAGCAGCACATAAAGCGCGAGCGGGCTACCTCCAACATCTGCACCGCATCGGCGCTGATGGCCACAATGACCGGTATGTTTGCCGTATGGCACGGTCCTGAGGGGATTCGAGCCATAGCCCGGAGGGCCTACGACCACGCCCACCGGTTCGCCCGTTCGCTGGAGAAGAACGGCTACCGCATCGCCTGCCAGGACTTTTTTGACACAATAGAGGTACACGCCCCCAACGTGGAGGCCATCCGCGCCCGCGCCCTGGAGATGGGGTTCAACTTCTTCTATCCCGACTCCGAAACGGTGCGCATAAGCTTTGACGAGCTTTCGAGCGCACAGGAGATGGAGAGGCTGCGCGCAATCTTCCAGATAAAGCTTTCCGACGCCCCGGTGCGTGAAGAGCCGATGGCCCGCGAAAGCGCCTTCCTCACCGCCGAAGTGTTCAACACCTACCACAGCGAAACCGAGATGATGCGCTACATAAAGAAACTGGAGCGCCGGGACATCTCCCTCACCCACTCTATGATACCGCTGGGAAGCTGCACAATGAAGCTGAACGCGGCCGTGGAGATGATGCCCCTCTCCTGGCGGGAATTTGCCGACGTGCACCCCTACGCCCCCAAGAACCAGGCAGAAGGCACCCTGCAGGTAATCGCCGAATTGGAAAAAGATCTGGCGGTAATCACCGGCTTTGACGCGTGCAGCCTGCAGCCCAACAGCGGCGCAGCGGGCGAATATGCGGGCCTTATGACCATCCGCAACTATTTCCTGGCCAAGGGCCAGACGCAGCGCAAAGTTATGCTGATACCCGCCAGTGCCCACGGCACCAACCCTGCCAGCGCAACTATGGCCGGGTTCGACATAGAGATAATAGATTTCGACGAGAACGGCGACATCCGCCTGGACTCGCTGGAGGCCAAGGCCGCAGCCGCAGGCGACGCCCTGGCAGGCCTTATGATTACCTACCCCTCCACCAACGGCATTTTCGAGGCCAAGATACGCACCATTGTAGACACCGTGCACCGCTACGGCGGCCTGGTTTATATGGACGGGGCCAATATGAACGCCCAGTGCGGCCTCACCAACCCCGGTTTCATAGGGGCTGACATCTGCCACCTGAACCTGCACAAAACCTTCGCTATGCCCCACGGCGGCGGCGGTCCCGGCGTAGGTCCAATCTGCTGCACCAAGGCCCTGGCACCCTATCTCCCCGGCCACCCGGTGGTTGCGGAGTGCGGCGGTGCGGGCATCAGCGCCGTTAGCGCGGCTCCCTACGGCAGCCCGCTGCTGCTGGTCATCACCCACGCCTACATCAAGTTGCTGGGGGCCGAAGGGCTCAAGCGCGCTTCGCAGATGGCCATCCTCAACGCCAACTATGTCTCGGAGGCTCTCAAGCCCGCCTTCAGCACCCTCTACCACGGGGAGCAGGGGCGCGTGGCCCACGAATGTATAATTGACCTGCGCCATTTCAAGTCGGAATACGGGGTGGACGCCACCGACGTAGCCAAGCGCCTTATGGACTTCGGCTTCCACGCCCCCACCCTCAGTTTCCCTGTGCACGAAACCCTTATGGTGGAGCCCACCGAAAGCGAGCCCAAGGGCGAGCTGGACCGCTTCGCGCAGGCGCTCATCGCCATAAAAGCGGAGTGCGAGGCCATAAAGGCCGGCAAGATGGACAAGGAGGACAACCCCGTGCGTATGGCACCCCACACCGCAGTGGAGGTTTGCAGCGACGCCTGGAGCCACCCCTATGGCAGGGAAGTTGCAGCCTTCCCGCTGGAATGGATAAAAGAGAATAAATTCTGGCCCGCCGCAGCCCGCGTAGACAACGGCTTCGGCGACCGCAACCTTATAGCAACCTTGTAATTATGTTCAATCTGCTCTCCGTCACCTGGGACGTAAACCCAATACTTGTACAGTTGGGGCCCCTGGCAATACGATATTATTCATTGCTGTTCATTACCGGCTTCCCTTTGGGATACTGGTTGTTCATCAAGTTCTACAAAAGGGAAGGCATAAACGTGGACCTTCTGGAGCCTCTGCTCTACGCGCTGCTTCTGGGCACCATAGTGGGCGCCCGGCTGGGTCACTGCCTCTTTTACGAACCCGAATACTATCTTAAGAACCCGGTGGAGATATTGAAGGTGTGGCACGGCGGCCTCGCCAGCCACGGAGGCGCCATAGGCGTGCTGCTGGCCATATTCTGGTATGTGCACCGCTACGGCAAGAAAAACGGCTTCGACACAATGTGGCTGCTGGACCGTCTGGCTATAGCAGTATGCTTTGCGGGGTGCTTCATCCGCCTGGGCAACTTGTTCAATTCGGAAATTTTCGGAGGCGCCACCACCCTGCCGTGGGGCTTCAAGTTCGTGCGCAGCGCCCAGTGGGTTGCCGAATACGGCCCGGGCGCATATCCGCCCGACGGAGTCGGGTGCCATCCCACCCAGATTTACGAGGCTCTCAGCTATGTGCTGCTGGGGTTCTTCCTACTCTGGATCTATTGGAAAAAGAGCGACAAGGTGTACAAGGGGTGGATTTTCGGCGTCTTTTTGATAGTGCTGTTCGGTATGCGCTTCCTGATTGAGTTCATCAAGAACGACCAGGTCGGCTTTGAAAACGGTATGCTTTTCAATATGGGCCAGCTGCTCAGCGTTCCGTTTATTGTGGCCGGCATCATAATTCTGGTGTGGAGCTACCGCAAGAAACTCCCCACCATAATTGTTCCCAAGGTAGAGGAGCCCAAGGTTAAAGGTCCCCGTATGTCCCACGCCAAGCGTATGGCAGCGGGTATGAAACAGTAATTTATGATTATAGAGAGTCCCACCGCCGCCTGGAAAGACTACGAACTGATTGACTGCGGAGATTTCTCCAAGTTGGAACGGTTCGGCAAGATTGTCACCATCCGCCCGGAGCCCAAGGCGCTTTGGAAAAAGAGCCTGTCGGACGCCGAGTGGGAGAAGATGGCACACGCCCGCTTTATCCCCGGCGGAGGCTTTTCCACCGCCGGCCAGCAGGACAGCGGCTCTTGGAAAAAGCTCAAGCGGATGGACGACCAGTGGCCTATTTGCTACCAGCCGCTGGGGTTCACCCTGCGTATGGGGATGACCTCCTTCAAGCACGTGGGAGTGTTCCCGGAGCAGGCTTCCAACTGGGATTTCATCTTCAGCAACACCCGCCGTCTGGTGGAGATGTCTCCACTACGCTGCGCTCCGGTCGACCTGACAAAAAACCACCGCCCGCCTGTCATGTCGAGCGAAGGCCGTGAGGCCGGAGTCGGGACATCTCCGGTCAAGGTGCTCAACCTGTTCGCCTATACCGGCGCCGCGTCGCTTGCAGCCCGCAAGGCTGGGGCGGACGTGACCCATCTCGATTCGGTTCGGCAGGTGGTTACCTGGGCCCGTCAGAATATGGAACTGAGCCGTATGGACGGCATCCGCTGGGTAATAGAAGATGCCCTCAAGTTCGCCCGGCGCGAAGCTCGCCGCGGCAACAAATACCAAGGCATAATGCTGGACCCGCCAGCCTACGGTCACGGCCCTGACGGTGAAAAGTGGAAATTGGACGACTGCCTGTACGAAATGCTCTGCCACGTCGGGGAAATTCTGGCCCCCGAGAACAGCTTTTTGATTTTGAATCTATACGCAAACGGCTATTCCGCACTATTGGCGGAGACTGCCGTGCGCAGCGCTTTAAATTTGAAACCGGACGCAGATGTAACCTGCGGAGAGCTGGTTTTGCGCGATTCTTTTGGCAAAGCGCTGCCTTTAAGCGTCTTTGCACGAGTAAAAAGGTAGGATAATTGAATTATTTATTACTTTTGCAGTCCGTGCCCTGTGCGCTCAGACAAGAAAATTCTAACCAAATTCGATATGCAAAACATCTCAAACTACGATTTCTCCGGCAAGAGAGCCATTGTGAGAGTCGATTTTAATGTTCCTCTGAACGAAAAATTTGAAATCACCGACGACACCCGCATCCGCGCTGCCATCCCCACCCTCAAGAAGGTGCTGGAAAAAGGCGGTTCGCTAATCATTATGTCCCATCTGGGCCGTCCCAAGGGTGTTGAGGACAAGTATTCTCTCAAGCACATAATTGCTGCCGTAGAGGCCAAGCTCGGTGCCAAGATTCAGTTTGCAGATGATTGTATGAAGGCCGATGCACAGGCCGCCGCCCTCAAGCCGGGCGACGTGCTGCTGCTCGAGAACCTCCGCTTCTATGCAGAGGAGGAGGGCAAGCCCCGCGGACTGGCTGCCGACGCTTCCGACGAGGAGAAGAAGGCTGCCAAAGCTGCCGTTAAAGCCAGCCAGAAAGATTTTGTAAAGAAGCTCGCTTCTTATGCCGATTGCTACATAAACGACGCCTTCGGCACCGCCCACCGCGCACACGCTTCCACAGCTCTCATTGCCGAATATTTCCCCAACGACAAGATGTTCGGCTACGTGATGGAAGGCGAAATAAAGGCCATCAGCACCGTGCTCGAATCTCCCAAGCGCCCGCTCACCGCTATAATCGGCGGCAGCAAGGTTTCTTCCAAGATAGGCATAATCTCCCACTTGATGGACCTGGTGGACAACCTCATAATTGGCGGCGGTATGGTTTATACCTTCAAGAAGGCCCAGGGAGGCAAGATTGGCAAGTCCCTGTGCGAAGACGACCAGCAGGACGTTGCTCTCAACGTGCTTGAAGAGGCACGCAAGAAGGGCGTCAAGGTTTATCTTTCGGACGTGGTTGTGGCCGCCGACGATTTCAGCAACGATGCAAACACAATTGTATGCCCTTCCGACAACATCCCCGATGAATACGAGGGCGTGGACGCAGCTCCCGAAACCGTAGCCCGCTTCCGCGATGTCATTCTCGCCTCCAAGACAATCCTTTGGAACGGCCCCGTGGGCGTGTTTGAGATGCCCAACTTTGCAAAGGGCACCAACGCCATTGCACAGGCCCTCAAAGAGGCCACCGACAAGGGCGCTTTCACTTTGGTAGGCGGAGGCGACAGCGTGGCTGCAGTGACCCAGATGGGCTATGCAGACAAAGTTAGCTACGTTTCCACAGGCGGCGGCGCTATGTTGGAGTCGCTCGAAGGCAAGGTCCTCCCCGGAATCGCTGCTATAATCGGTTAAAAATTATAAGCACATTTCCAATATACAGGGCCGCCGGAGACGTCGGTCCTGTTTTTTATATATCTTTGCCCGTATGAAAGTATTAAAGTTTGGCGGCAGTTCGGTGGCCACCCCGGACAGTATACGCCTTGTCAAGGCAATTGTTGAAGCTCTGGACGAGCCCTCCGTTATTGTGGTATCCGCCCTCGGCGGCGTAACAGACGAGTTGGTCCGCATATCCGACGAAGCAAAATCTTCCGATGCAGCGTATTCGGACCGGCTCACCTCCCTCCGCGCGCGGCATATGGATATGTGCAGCGCCCTGGTGGGCGATACAGGCAAGGGTGCAGAACTCAAGGCGGCCGTCGGCGCACTGCTGAACGAACTTGAGAGCATCTGCCGCGGCGTGTACTTGCTCAAGGTGATTCCGGACCTTATCCGCGACCAAATTGTGAGCTTCGGAGAGCGGATGTCCTCCCTTATTGTTGCGGCGGCTATAGACAACGCCCAGATGGTGAACGCGCTGGACTTTATACGCACCGACAAGGGAATTGTAGATTTCACCCTCACCAACAAACTTATACAGCAGCGGTTCGCAAAATACGGCCCGGAGAGCCCGGTGGCCATTGTCCCGGGCTTCATAGCACGCAACCTGGAGGGTGACATCACCACCCTTGGGCGCGGCGGTTCCGACTACACCGCCAGCATATTGGCGGCGGCCCTGGATGCATCCGTGCTGGAGATTTGGACCGATGTAGACGGCTTTATGACGGCCGACCCGCGCATTATAAAGACCTCCTACGTTATAGACTCCCTCACCTACGAAGAGGCCACCGAGCTGTGCAACTTCGGAGCTAAGGTTATCTATCCGCCCACCGTTTATCCGGTGTGCCTCAAGGAGATACCTATTGTCGTAAAGAACACTTTCAATCCGGAGGCGCCCGGCACCCGCATCCACACCCGCGAGGCGATGGGGACCTCGGACCGCACCATTACCGGTATATCTTCTATAGACAATATCAGTTTGATAACGCTCTCCGCCACATCTATGGTGGGCATTGTGGGCGTTGACAGACACATATTCACTGCCCTGGCAGACAATAACATAAGCGTGTTCCTGGTGAGCCAGTCCGCCTCCGAGACCGGCATTTCGATTGGCGTCAGCAGCAAGGATGCCGAACTGGCCTGCAAGGTGCTGGAAGAGACCTTCGCCCCGGCAATTTCCAGCGGCGCCATCCATCCCGTAAAGCGGGAGGACGACCTGGCGGCTGTGGCCATAGTGGGCGAGAATATGAAGCACCACTGCGGTATCGCCGGCAAGCTGTTCAGCACGCTGGGGCGCAACGGCATCAGCATTATCGCCTGCGCGCAGGGGGCATCGGAGAGCAATATCTCCTTTGTTGTAGAGCACAAGTATCTGCGCAAGTCGCTCAACGTTATCCACGACGGGTTCTTCCTGTCCGAATATCAGGAGCTCAACTTGTTCATATGCGGCGTGGGGGTCGTGGGCGGTCAGCTCATAGAGCAGATTGCGGCCCAGAGGGAGAAGCTTATGCAGCGCAACAACCTCAAAATCAATATTGTGGGCATTGCCCGCAGCAGCAAGGCGGTGTTCGACCGCGGCGGAATTGACCTCACCGATTGGCGCAAGACGCTATCCGAAGGGATGGATATCACCCCGGCAACACTGCGGGACGAGGTCATCGGAATGAACATTTTCAATTCGGTTTTCGTGGATTGCACCGCCAGCGAGGAGATTGCTTCGCTCTACGAGGAGTTCTTCACACACGGTATTTCTGTGGTGGCGGCCAACAAAATTGCGGAGTCATCTGACTACGAGAACTATATCGCCCTCAAGAGTTCCGCCCGCCGGCACGGCGTCAAGTATTTGTTCGAGACCAGCGTGGGCGCCGGCCTGCCCATTATAAACACCATCAACAGCCTGCGCAACAGCGGCGACCGCATCCAAAAGATAGAGGCGGTGCTAAGCGGCACTTTGAACTTTATTTTCAACACCATATCGGCAGATGTGCCGTTCAGCGCAGCGGTGCGTATGGCCAAGGAGCAGGGCTATTCGGAGCCCGACCCGCGCGTGGATCTCTCCGGCAAGGATGTTATCCGCAAGCTCGTTATTTTGTCCCGCGAGGCTGGCTACAAGGTGAACCAGGAGGATGTCGTTTCGGAGTCGTTCATTCCAAGGGAGTATTTCGATTATCCGCTGGAGACCTTCTGGCAAAAGTTGCCCGCACTGGATGCCGCATTCGAAGCGAAGCGCCAGGAGTTGGAGGCGGCGCACAAGCGGTGGCGGTTCGTGGCCAAGATGGAAGACGGCAAGTATTCCGTGTCGCTGCGTGCGCTGCCGGAAAGCCACGCCTTCTATTCGCTTGACGGCTCCAACAACATCGTGCTGCTTACCACGGAGCGCTACCACGAGCACCCGATGCTTATCCAGGGCTACGGCGCCGGGGCCAGCGTCACCGCCGCCGGCGTCTTCGCCGACATCATCAGCATAGCAAATGTGTAACCCCTGCGGCACTTGGGCCGCTCCGGGTTGGCTTTGCCGCCTCCTGCAGCCGCAGATAGTCGGCTTGCAAAGCAACCCATCCGCGATATGCCCAATTGCCGCCCGCGTATTCCAAACCCCGCCACTCCGGCTTTGCTATCGCACCACCTACCCTGCTCAGCCTCCGCTATCGCTTGACAGCGACTCCTATCCTCGTGGCAGGCAACCCGCTTATTATTAGCCATTTACACATTCTTGCTTGTGTAAAAATGCGCAAGCGACATTGTGTTATTGCTTGATACTCAGCAGTGTAGGTGCCACGGGCAACGCGAAGGCGGAGGTCGGCAGATGCATCAAAGAAACCGTGGGCGCCCGTGCCCTCGTAAAACGGGAGGGGCCCGCAAGCATAATAATCGGCATCAGCCGATAGCGGAGCGCGAGCAGGGCTGTTGGTGCAGATAGCAAGCGCGGAGCTCGTGAGCGGAAAAGCAAAGCTCCGGTGGAGCTTTGCAGTGAACGAGGGTTTGGGGCAGCGCCCCAGTATTATAAGGGGATGAAGTGAGCGCAGCGAACGGAAGTTTCTGGATGCATCTGCTGCCGCAGCGGAGCGGCGAAAGGCTGGCAGCAATCTCCCTGATATTCAGCGTTTTACAACAACTAACGGTGCCCACGCGGGGTACCGTTAGTTTGCATAAGTACCAGTCTGTCAGACACTTTAGTGCCAGCGCAGAATAGGTTAGACGTCTATTCCGGGCGGAGGGTTTTGACGTAGTCGGCGGAGCGGGCGATGCTTTCGAAGGGGTCGAGGCCTTCGGTGAAGGCTTCCTGCTCTACAATCTGGTATTTCATCCCGGCGAGGGACGCATACTTGTAGATTTCGGGGAAATTCACGACGGTGGTGGCGGGGTCGCCGACCTCCAGGAAGTCTTTCACGTGCCACATATAGAAGCGGCCCGGGTTCGCCTTGAACAAATCCACGGGATTCACGCCGCCAACGGTAGCCCAATAAAGGTCCAGTTCAAAGAAGACCTTGTCGGGATCGGTGTTGGCCAGCAGAAAGTCGTACCAAGTTATTTCGCTGCCGTCTTCCTGCGTGTACTTGCGCTTGAACTCGTTGTCGTGGTTGTGGTAGCCGAACTTGAGGCCGGCCTCACCACACATCTCGCCCACCTTGTTGTACAGCTCGCAGTAGCGGGAGAGCGTCTGCAGCGAATCGGCCGCCATAGACGGAGCCACTATTGCGATGCAGCCTGCGGCAGCGTGATGCTCAATGGCGCGACGCCACCACTCGACGCAATCTTCCATAGGAGTGCAGTCGGGATTCGGACCGCCGGTATGGGAGCAAAGCACCTGCAAGCCCTTGGACTCGCATAGCGCCTTGAAATCGGCCGGAGCCAGGCCGTAGAACAGCCCAGCCTCGTTATTGTAGTTGGCCATCTCCACAAAGGAGTAGCCGGCGCCTGCAACCTTGGCCAGACCTTCGTCCAGAGGATTGAGATTGGAACGGACGGAATACAACTGTATCCCTATAAAATCGTTTGCGCCCTTCTCCTTGCAGCCGAAAGCTGCAAAGAGAGAGAGCGTCAAAACGATTGCCGTGAAAACCTTTTTCATGGCAACTATGTGCGGGATTAGAGCTCCTTAACCTTGAGGTTGCGATACCAAACGGTGTCACCGTGGTCCTGGAGACCAATGTAACCCTCGTGATTCTCGCCGCCTACGTTGAGGATGTACTCATAAGACTCGGGCATACTCTCCTTGGAGAATTTGCTGTTGTTGATGAGCTCTTCCCACTTCGGAGTCCAAAGGTGATACTCAACTACCGGCTCGCCGTTCTGATAGTGAACAACTGTGCCCTCGTAAACCATAATCTTGGCTGTATTCCACTCGCCTGCGGGCTTTGCGTTCTGCGGTTTTGCAGGGATAATGTCGTACAGCGAAGCGCTCTGGCGGTTGCCGTCCTTGCCGAGTTTTGCATCGGGATGACGCTCGTTGTCAAGAATCTGATA
>JAFZYD010000014.1 GCA_017616475.1 Bacteroidales bacterium | reverse complement strand
TCTGCACTGAATTCCTCCTTGCCATAGAGGGTGGGCAGCGTCACCACAAAGAACCGCGCCCCCGGCTGGATGGACTTCACGCGCTGGATAATGCCTCCGTAGTAGCCTATGAAGGTGCCGGCGTTCTTGGTGTAATCTTCAAGATTGATATCCTTGCGGGCATCGCCGGGCTCGTAGCCGCTGCGGTCGTTGCAGCCCAGCGCAACTATGTATGCCTGGCAGGGGTGCGCCTTGGCGCTTATGTCGCCGTTGCGGTTCACCGGATAGTCCCAAAAGTTCGCTATCCAGCCCTGGGCGGTTTCGCCGCCCTGGGAAAAGTTGTAGCCGACGGCGCCGCCTATAGCAGCCACCATCCTCTGGCCCCAGGAATAATCGTAGTTTTCGTGCCACACGGTAGAGCCGTCTTCACGGGCATATTCGTATTCGCCGCTGCACATAGAATCGCCAATGAAGCCCCAGCGGTGGAATATTGTGCACCAGCCGGGCTGCTGAGAGATTGTTGCAATAGGGTTTACTTCCTGCGCCTGTGCGGCGGAAACAAAGAGCAGCATAGCGGCTGCAAGGGTAACGATGGTCTTTTTCATATACACAAAGTTAGGAGTATTTCTTGAAATAGCTATCTTTGTACGATATGTATATCGATTAATACAAACCATACATAAACAAGATGAAAATTAAGAACATTATAACGGCCATTGCGGCCATCCTGTTGTCCGTGACGACGCTTTCTGCGCAGAGCGCAGCCGGGGTTATGATAGAAAAGGAATACCATCTTTTCGACTTCACCTTAAATGCCCTCCGCCTGGAAGGCGGCGTAACGGTGGGCCAGGTGGGCTCGTTTACAGATTATGCGCGCTTCGGTATGGGGGCGTATGCTCTGTACAACGGCTTTTATCTGGACTTTATTAAAGCCGAACCCCAGCATAAGTATAACAGTCACGTTACCAACGAAATGTGGAACGACAACTGTGCGTTCAGCATCAATGCGGGGTACCAAATTCCCATTGTGAGTTGGCTGCGCATAATGCCCGTAGTGGGGTATGCCCAAACAAACGACGGCATTACAGACGGCACTTCCGTGAACTGGAGCGTCGGCGACGAGACCACCACCTGGTATCACGATTACACCGTGACGCCCGGCTCCCGCCGCCATTACTTCAACTACGGTGGCGGGCTCTCAATCCAGCCTTGCAAGTGGTTCAGCATCAATTTGATAGGAACACGATACGCATTGTACGGCGGGGTCGGCTTGGATTTAATATCCATTGCCAGCAAAAGGTAATATTTTGAGGGAGTGAGGCGCGTCAATACCGACAGCAAGTTTTACAAGTGGGAGGTGGTGCTCCTGCTTTGGGTGGCGTTTTTCCTCAATCAAGCGGACCGGCAGGCGTTCAATATTGTTCTGCCGCAAATTCAGGCACATCTGGGGGCATCGGACAGCACAATGGGGCTTCTGGCCACGCTGTTCAACGTGTTCTATGCCGTCACTGTGCCGTTTGCGGGCTATTTTGCGGACCGGCTGAGCCGCAGCCGCCAGATTTGGATAAGCACGCTAATATTCTCCACTGCAACCCTTCTGACGGGTTTCTCCGGCGGTATCTTCTACTTTATTCTGTTCCGCTGCTTTGGGATGGGAGTGGGACAGGGGCTCTTCGGGCCGACCTACACAGGTATAATCGCGGAATATCACGACTCGCGCACACGGGCGCGGGCTATGGCGCTGCACCAAACCTCGTATTATGTGGGGGTTATTGTGTGCGGCTTTCTGGCCGGAAAGGTGGCTGAAACACTGGGTTGGCACTATGCGTTCTACATTTTCGGCGGAGCCGGAGTGCTTTTCACCGTTGTTTTGGCGCTGCGGCTAAGGGACAAGCCGGCGGCGGTGGCTGCTTTGCCTTCGGAGGCCCCGGTCACCGAGGTCCAGCCGGAAGCATCTACCGACGATGCTCCGGCCCCTGCGCACGTCTCCCTGCCGAGCGCCATCCGGGCCATATTCCGGGTGCCGACCGCCGTTTGTATGCTGGTGGCCTACTGCGGCCTCATCTTTGGCCTGAACGGCTATCTGACCTGGATGCCTAAATATCTGCAGGACACCTTCTCGCTGAGCCTTTCTTCCGCCGGGTTCCATTCGATGTTCTGGACGCACGCCGCGGCGTTTGTCGGGGTGCTGGTGGCCGGGGCGCTCTCCGACAGCATTGCCAACCGCCCGCGTGGCGGCCGCAACCGGCTCCTGCTGCAGGCGGCCGGGCTGCTGCTTGCCGCACCTTGCATCGTCTTGATGGGCCTTTCGGGCACCTTTGTGACGGTGTGCGCCGCCCTTGCAGGCTTCGGCTTCTTCCGCGCCTTCTTTGACGCCGGCACCTACGCGGTGCTCTACGACGTCATTGAGCCCAGATACTACTCGATGTCCTCCGCCGTGCTCATACTGTTCGGCTTCGGCATAGGCGCCCTTGCCCCATGGATTCTGGGGATGATTGGCGACACAATCGGCCTTTCGGCCGGAATAGCCTCGCTGGCCGCCGTGTGGGTGGTGGGCAGCATAGCCCTGCTGCTGGCCCGCGTCCTTTTCTACGACAAGGACGCCGCAAAAATGAAAGGCTGAAAGGGGCCCTCACTGCACTTGGTGCCTCGGGCGGTGGTATACGAATTGGTGGCTGTCGTGAGTTTCTTCATAGTCAGCACTTTTCGCAAATGATAAATATTCTGGTTTTAAGTGAAACCAGCACATTGACCGATGATAAGGCAGAAGTCGTAGATGAAGCTGCCGTTATCAAGGCTGACAACAATTCGGTTCTGACCATAAAGGGGGATGGATCCTTGAATGTGAAGGCTGCTAACAATGGTATTGCATCAGACGGGTCAATAGTGATTTCTGGAGGAATTGTAAACGTAGAAGCCGGCAATAATGGTATAGAATCGGATCCTGATTATGATCTTAGTGATATTACAAATAGGTTTGCGGGAGGTACATTAACAATAACAGATGGGGAAATCACGGTAAATGCAGAAGATGCTGCAATTAAGGCAGCATCTAAGTTGACAATTGGTATAAATGGTAATTCTTCCGGCCCTGACATTAATGTCATCCGGTCGGGTGATGGCTTAAAAGCTGCACAAATTTATTTGTATTCAGGCAAGGGAATTATACGCTCAAGTGATGATGGAATAAATGCGACATATGAAAGATTTATATCCAAAGACGAATCTTCTGGCGGATATCAAAGTGCTGATGTTTTATACAGTGCGTTTCGAGGATTATTTGGTGACTTTTTGATAGTGTTTGATGGAGGGACCTGGTATGTAAATGCTGATGGTGATGGTTTGGACTCGAATGGAGGCATCAAAATGAATGGAGGGAATATTACTGTGTTTGGTTCTGAAGGAAACGATGACGCAGCTATAGATTATGAAAATGTTTTTGAAATAAACGATGGACAAATAATTGCGATTGGTACATCAAATATGGCTGTATATCCTACTAAGACACCAGAGGCAAAATCATATGTTGTGTTT
>JAFZYD010000005.1 GCA_017616475.1 Bacteroidales bacterium | reverse complement strand
CCTGCATCAGCTGGTAGCTGAATTCGGTGAAGGACATACCCTCGCTGGAGTCGCGCGAGAGGCGCTTTTTGACGCTGTCCTTGGCCATCATATAGTTCACGGTTATATGCTTGCCAATGTCGCGGATAAAGTTGATGAAGCTGTAGTCTTTCATCCAGTCGTAGTTGTTCACCAGTTCCGCTTTGTTGGGGGCGCTGCTCTCGAAATCGAGGAAGCGGGCCAGCTGCGCCTTGAGGCAGGCGACGTTGTGGTTGAGGGTTTCCTCGTCCAGCAGGTTGCGCTCCGCGCTCTTCATACTGGGGTCGCCAATCATTCCGGTGGCGCCGCCCACGAGCGCTATGGGTTTGTGGCCGCAGTTCTGGAAGTGCTTGAGTATCATTACACTAACAAGGTGGCCGATGTGCAGGCTGTCGGCGGTCGGGTCAATGCCGACGTAGGCCGACTGGGGCCCTTCCATAAGTTTTTGTTCGGTCCCGGGCATGATGTCCTGGATCATTCCTCTCCACTTGAGTTCTTCAACAAAATTCTTCATCGTTCTGTTTGTCTGTTTCACTAAATCACACAAAGGTAGGGAATTTTATTCAGAATCTATGATTCTGGCGCTTTATGTGGCTGTCGCCCGTTGCTTTTTGCGCCTGCCGTCCTATATTTTTATATATAAATATTTTTATGGTTGTATATTTTGATATAAAAATAATTTTATATATATTTGCATAAAATATTGAAGGATAAGTATATGGGACAAGTAATATGTTTTGCGAATAATAAAGGCGGTGTGGGTAAAACCACAACGGCAGTGGCAATTGGACAGGCGTGGGCACGCGGCGGCAAGAAGATTCTGTTTGTGGATTTGGACTCGCAGGCGAACCTCACAACTATGGTGAGCCCCCTCGCCCCGGAAGACCACAAAGCGACCATTCGGGACGCTTTCCTGGACCGCAGTAAGTTCAATATAGAGAATGTTGCCAAAAACGTGGATTTGGTGCCATCGGAGCTTTCTTTGTCGAATTTCGACCGCGATACGGCCTCTATAACGGGTCGTGAATATCTTTTGGTTGATCTTTTAAAGCCTGTGCGGCAGCTGTACGACTATATTATTATAGACTGTCCGCCTGCGCTGGGTTTGATTACATACAATGCGCTCATTGCCTCGGATCATCTGGTTATGGTGGCCACGCCAGACGGTTTGGCTTATTCCGGAATGGTTATGGTGGCCAATTTATATGCAGATGTAAGGTCTAACGAGCGTCTTAACCCTAACATCAAGCTCTCCGGCGTTGTGATTACCAAGTACGAGCGTAATAAGCTTAGCGATATGTACGTTCAGAAGGTTAAAACGGAGCTTCCGGACGCCTTTGTAGAGCCGGCTATCAGCAAAGCAACCAGGGTGGCCCAGGCCGGTTCTTTCAACCAAAGTATCTTCGAATATGACCCGCACGGGAAGGCGACCAAGCAGTATCTGGAGGTTGCGAAGCGGCTTCAGAAGCGCGTCAAGGCTTGAATTATAGAAAACAATAAAAATACATTTATATAAAAATATAAATCTATATGGCAAAGAAAACCGATCCGTTCGACAAGTTTCGCGAGGCTACTCTCGGGGGAGGGAATACCTTAAGTGGTGCTTTAAGTAGCGCGGCTTCCAAGAAGGTTGCCGCTCCGGCCGCTGTTTCCGCTCCGGCGCCCGCACCTGTTGTGAAACAGTCAAAAAACGCAAACAGAAAATTGGTGAGCTTCCACATCGACAACGCTGTATTCTTGAAGCTCGGGCAGCTCAAATTCGAGACCGGCTCAAAATACGACGAGTTGTATAATGAGGCTGTCCTGGATCTGCTCAAAAAGTATCACAAAATTTGATTGAAGGCCAAATTTCAGTTTTTATATTTTTATAGATAGATATAAAAATATATTTCTATAAAACTACTTTTTAGCGCGTTTACGGGCCTTTTCTTTCTCCCGCAACGCCGCAATCTCATCTTTGCTCGGGAAACGTCCGCCAAGCAATTTCATTTGATATTGTATAGATTTTTGACGAATCTTCATATAGCTGTTAGGCTTGCGGCAGTCGCGCTTTAGAGGGTTGGGCAAGGCAGAGGCAATAAGCGCGCTCTCCGCGGCAGTGAGGGTCGCGGCGTTGTGGCCAAAGAATTCTCTGGAGGCGGATTGCGCTCCGTAGATTCCTCTTCCCATTTCAATCGAGTTGAGGTAGACCTCCATAATGCGCTCCTTGTCCCAGATAAATTCTATCAGCACGGTAAAGTAACTCTCCAGCCCTTTGCGCAGCCAGCTCTGTTTGGGCCAGAGGAACACGTTCTTGGCGGTCTGCTGGCTTATGGTGCTGGCGCCGCGCAGTTTTTGGTTGTTCTTCTGGGAGTCCAGCACCAGCTTTATCTCCTTGACATCGAAGCCGTTATGCTTCAAAAAGCGCTGGTCTTCGCTTGCCCAGACAGCCAGCGCCAGGCTGTTGTTTATCTGCTCCATCGGCACCCAGTCGTGCTTGAGCGTGAGCGGTTTGCCCGCTTTGTGCTGCTCCGCCAGCCGGATAATCATTAGCGGCGTGATGCGCACCGGCACGTATTTGTACACGCACACCGCGCCCAGGCTGCTCCAAAGGAACACCATCACCACCCAGATTATCAGTTTCCGGAAAAACCTCCCGATTCTGCTGCCAATTTTGGACATCGACGTAAAGTAAACGGTAGAGGAGTGTTGCAAAATGCGGGCCGTGTGCCTGGCAGGATTGCGGCAGGGCAGGGGCGGGGCATATCGGCTGGCGGCAAAGTGCCTGAAGGACAGCCTGTTACAACAATCAACGGTACCCTGCGGAGGTACCGTTGATTTACGTAAATAACTGATTGTCAGCGAGATTGCTGCCAGCGGATTGAAGCCGGCCTTCGTCGGGATACCCCGACTCGAACGGGGGACCCCTTGGTCCCAAACCAAGTGCGCTAACCAACTGCGCCACATCCCGATGCGGCTGCAAAAGTAATTATTTTTTGCCAAAAACAATTTAACTGCTATCTTTGTGGTCCTTTCAGGCAATCGCCCGGTGAGGTGGGTGAGTGGCTGAAACCACCAGTTTGCTAAACTGACGTACTCGATTAGGGTACCGGGGGTTCGAATCCCCCCCTCACCGCGATAGAGGGCCGGCTCAAAAAGCCGGCCTTTTTGTTGCTACGACCCTGGGTGCGTATTCAAGCCGTTCCGGTGACGCAACGTGAGTAAGTTTTCTTATATTTGCCATCAGAACAAATAGTATCCATTTATGAAGAAGTTTTTGATGACTGTGGCGGCTTTGTTCGCTGCGTGCGCAATTATGTCGGCGCAAAGTATTTCAGATGCAACAAAGCTGGCACGCGAGGCGCGCGAAAGCCTTAATAATAAAGATTATGCAACGGCGCTGGCCGGTTTCCAGAACGCGTTGCAGCTGGCACAGGAGTGCGGCAGCAAGGGCGGACAGCTGGCGGCAGTGTGCAAGGAGGTGATTCCCAAAATTATGACGGAGAGCGCCAAGGAGAGCATCCGCAAGATGGACTACGATTCTGCGCTGGCGATGCTCAAAAGCGCCGTGTCGACAGCCAGGAGCTATGGCGAGGCTGCGACCGCCGCAAAGGCAGATTCGCTTATCCCGCACGTGCTTATGAGCAAGGGCGACGACCTGCTGGAGGCCAAGGACTATGTGGCTGCGGCCGACGTGTTCGCCAAGGTGCTGGAGCGCGACGCTACCGATGGCCTGGCGGCGCTTCGTTACGGTATGAGTCTGGAACAAGCTGGTTTTGAGGAGGATGCGGCTGACGCGTTTGAGCAGGCGGCTGCGAACGGACAGGAGCAGGCTGCCAAGACCTTCCTGGCGAGCCATTATATGAAGAAAGCCACGGAGGCGGTGAAGGCGCGCAAGATGGCGGATGCCATTGCAGCAGCGCAGAAGAGCTACGATTATGTCCCGAGCGCCGGCGCCTTGTTCACCATTGGCCAGGCGTCGCAGCTTATGGGCAAGAACGCCGACGCGGTGAAGTATTATGAGAAGTACCTGGAGGCGGCGCCCGAAGCGAAAAACGCCGCGCAGGTGGCCAACACGGTAAGTGAGTTGAAGAAGCTGGCTGCGAGCTCCAAATAAAAACTATCTGTCCGCCTCGCGGGCGGCGAGTTGCAGCTGCGTGTCCACGCTGTTAACCAGCTTTTGCAGAATTATGGGCTTGGTGATGAAATCGTTGGCGCCAAGATTATAGCCCTTCACCACATCGTCTACAGTATTCAGGGCAGACAAAATGATGACGCGGATATCTGCCGTGCGGGGATTCGCGCGCAATATCTTCAGCACCTCGAAGCCGTCCATCACGGGCATCAGGATATCCAGAAGAATCAGGTCCGGAATCTCCTGCTGCACGGCGTCCAGCGCGGCCAGGCCGTTGGCGGCTGTGCGCACTCGGAAATTGAACTGTGAAAGCATCTTGGTAACCAGCTTCACGTTCAAAGGGACATCGTCTACGATAAGAATATTGTACTGAGAGAAATCCGTCATCACTCAGAATGGTCCTTAGCGGCCATCCAGACCTTGGGCGTTACGCCCGTCACACGTTTGAATATTGTAATGAAAGAAGATGCGCTCAGGAAGCCGCACTGCCGCGCAATTTCGTCTTGCTTGGCGCCGCGGTGGTTCAGGATATACTGTTCGGCATAATCTACCCTGAGGATATTGATCACCTCCGGGAAGCCGAGGTTGTATGCGTTGTTAACAAGTTTGGACACGTAGAACTTGTTGGTGCCGAGCTTGTCCGCCACGTCGTCCAGCGAGAGGCGGGGCTGCAGGAACAGATGCTCGTCGCGCATAAGATGCTGGAAACGCACCAGCAGTTCGTTCTCACCCCAGGAGTCGGACACTGCAGAGAACACGCGCGCGGCGATGTCCGAGCGGTCTACGAAGGACAGGGGAGTGCGGAGCGCCTCTATGGGGAGGTCTTCGTTAAGCTTGCCCTGAATGCGCTTGATGGCATCTTCTTCTGCATCGTCCAGTAAATCGTCCAGCATCTGCTCAACTACTTGCGGCTTGCCCGTGTTAGAATAGTTGTAGCGCCAGCTGTTCCTCATCTGCTTGCGGGAGATGGTGCGCACCTGGGCGAACAAAGCCACGTAGGCGAAGGCTACAATAAAGAAGGTGAGCAATACGGAATACCCTATTGCCATCCAGGTGTTCTTGAAAAGCACGTCGCGGAAAAATATGAAGCGCAGGAGGATAAGGAAATATGCCGGAAGCAGGTAGAAGGTATGCAGGCCGGTAAGCTTTATGGCGTCCCCCTTGAAATAGAAGCGGAACACGTTGCGGAGCCTGAATTTCTCTTTAGCGGCCAGGATAATGATGTATACGGCGAGCCATAGGGCCTCGATGGTGAGAGCGATGCGGTACAGCACTACAGAAATCATATAATACAGCCGTACCGGGACGCTGCTGAACTGCGCAATGGCGCTGTAGCCGTATTTCTGGGCGTGCAGCTGCTGTTCTACCAGATGTTCCTCTCCGGAGAGGAAATATGCCACGCCGGAGGCTGTGAACAGCACTACGGGCACAATTACCCACATAAGCTCCAACGGGTGCTGCTGACGGGTGATGTTGCGCATTCGCCTGTAATACAATATTACGAAGGGTACAATGCTGGGCGCGGACAGCTGTGCGGCAAAAGTGGCCCTGGTAAGAGCCTGAACCGACGCATTGGGCAGCGAAAGGGTGCAGTCTGTGTACATAAAGCAGCACAAAGCCAGGTACAGCCAGCACAGGGGCCCGAAAGTGCGTGCTCTCGATGCTATCTTCAAGTGAACCAGCAACGAGAACAGCGCCGCGAAAAGCGGGAGATATATTATTAGATTAATCAAAAGTCTTCGTTATTTTCGTAGATAGTGGTTTCCCAATCGGCTACTGCGGGAGCAAAGGTAATCTCCCTGTAAATGGAACTCAGGTCGAGGCCGATGTGGAATGTGTACTGTTTGCCGTATTCAAAAACGTTGTCGGGCAGCAGGCCGTACAGCATATACTTGCGCACTTGGTCGAAGAGCGGCTCGTAATAGAAGTTGTTGTGCGTGAAGCCTTCTACGTCGAACACAACCTCCACATACTGCTTGCCCAGCTCAATTTCGTCCGGGATGGAGTAGTAGCGGTGGCTGTCTGCCAGATGCTCCTCCAGCGTGTCGTACCCAATGAACATCTCGTTCTGGCTGCCGACGCCTACCTTTGCATCACCGTCAAACACCACCACCTTGCGGTAATAACCCTGCTTGCGCCAGAAACCGGCCCCGGAGCGGACGTCGTTTTCGAACACGCCGGCCGATGCCACGTTGGCTGCGGTAACCTTGCGGAGATGGATAAGGCCCTGTAGATCTTCATCGGGAGTGATGTCGCAAATCTTGTAGCCGATATCGTTGGTGATGTGCTGGAACACCAGGGGAATCATATTAAGATCTTCTATGGCGCGCTCTACGGTTTTGGACACCAGCGGACCGGCTTCGGTTTCCCTGACGGAGTAGGGTATGGCATATGTATCATAGCCGGCTCCGTATTCTACATTATTAACATAGGGGTAGTATGCGCTCAGGTTGACTGTGTTTGCGCCGCTCCACAACGAGCCGTAGAAGGAGGCGCTGTAGCCGCCCATTCCGCCCTCCACCATAGAGTTGTCTACCAGCAGGCGGTTATGCTCGAAGTCGATTGCTATGAGGCCGAACGGAGTGTCTTCGTCCATAGTGGCATACTTGTCGTCCATCTCTACGGAGGTGGTGCCCTTGGTCATTATGCCGGTGCGCTCTTTGGAGATGACCTGCCCGTCGCGGGTAACCATGATGTCGAAGTTCATTTTGTCTTTTTTGCCTGCGGGCTCAAGATTGACTCCGGGGTCTTCAAGTTGCGAACACGCCGCTATCAATAATAATAGGAGTAGCGAACCGATGTATGAAGCGAGTCTAGTCATAGTAAATCAATATTCGTAAAGCGGATGCAAATATATACATTTTTTTTAAGAATCCAAAAGTTTTTTTCAAAATTGAAAAATAATTTTTGAAAAATTTATTTGCTGGATAAATAATTAGTGCTATCTTTGCCCGTCTTTTTCGCGTAAAAATATAGATGAAGAGAGTGGCAAACATACTTAGAAGCTCAGCTAAACCGGCCTTCAGGGCCCTTCTGGCTGTGATTCTGTTGTTGTGTGCAAGATTCCAAAATGCCGGAGCGCAGGAGCGTGTGAAGGTCGATGGAAGCGAATATGCATACGATTTCAGGATTTATTTTCCTTTCGATGATGCAAAATTCAACGAAAATTATCTCGAAAACCCTCAGACCCTCGCAAAACTTGACAGCGTAATTGCAGTTCACGGCATAGAGGCTCTGGATTCCCTGCTGGTGGTGGCAAAATCTTCTCCGGAAGGTCGCTATGCATACAACATGGAACTCGCAAGCCGCCGTGCTCAGTCTATGGGAAACTACCTCACCACCCGATTCCCCGGTTTGGACGGTAAGTTGATTCTCTCGCCTGGCGTTTCTCCCTGGCCCGCATCCCGCGACAAGAAAGATCTGGTCCGTCTGCGTTATGCAGCCTTCCGCCTTGTGTTCCCGTACGACATCACCGTTCCGGTTCCCGAAGCTCCGGAAGAGGTAATCGAGGAGCCCGTGGTTCCCGAGCCCGTGGTTGTTGTTGAAGAGGAGCCCATCCAGGTAGAAATTCCCGAGCAGCCCGAGAAATACAAAACAATGATTCTCGCTCTCAAGACCAACCTCCTGTACGATGCAGTTACCGCTCTCAACTTTGAGGTTGAGGTTCCCATCGGCAAGCGCTTCTCCCTTATGTGGGAAGATGTGTTCCCCTGGTGGGAGACCGGCAACAAATATTGCTTCCAGTATTGGGAGATGGGCGCCGAGGCACGCTACTGGTTCAAACCCTGGGATGTAAACGGCACAGAAAAGCTCCGCGGCTTCTTTGTAGGCCCCTATGTAATGAGCGCCAAATACGACTTCCAGTATGACCGTTCCCTCAATTATCAAGGCGAACATTGGTCAACCGGTTTATCCGCCGGCTGGTGCACCCCCATCGGTCGCAAGCAGCGCTGCAATCTGGAGCTCAGCCTTGCCCTCGGCTTTATGCGCACCGACTATCGCGGCTATATCCCTGCAGACGATTACTCGCTGCTTATCCGCAACCCTTATGACGCCGGTACAATGACTTATCCTTTCGGCCCCACCAAAGCCAAAGTGAGCCTGGTGGTTCCCATCAACATTACCCGCAGCTACAAAGGAGGTACAAAATGAAAAGAATAGCCAGCATAGTACTTCTCGCCGGCCTTCTGGCCGCAGCCGCCGGTTGCCACCGCCGCCCGCTGGTAGATATGGAAGGCCTTGTTGCCATAAAGGTTACCATCGATCTTGACACCGTTTGCAACATCAAGAGCAACATCTATAACGATCAGATTGCAAAGCCCAACACCGAAAGCGATATGCTGCGTGTGTTCTTGTACGACCACAAGACCCACCAGCAGGTTGCCCAGACCTTCATATCCGAAAACAGCTATGACCAGGCAGGTCACCAGGTGTTCACCGGTTATATGAACATCAACTACGGTACTTTCGATTTTCTCATCTACAACTTTGATACGCCCAACACCCTTATCAAAGGCGAAAACAACGAAGACGAAATTGAGGCCTACACTTCCAGTATGTCCCAGACCGTGGCCCAGGCCTTTGCAAGCGCCAACACTGGCATCAACGAGAATTCGCTCATCAGCTACCAGCCGGACCACCTGATGGTAGCCCAGGAGCAGAACTACTACATCGCTCCCCACACCGATATCGTGACAATGGAGACCACCGCCCACACCTGCATCAACACCTACTACATCCAGATTCACGTGGAGGGTATGCAGTATGTGGCCGGCTGCAGCGCCGTCATTTCCGGTCTCTACTCCGGCAACAAGTTCGGCCGCAACCCCGGCACCCCGGTAAATCTGGGCGAACGGATAGCCGACCCTGCCACCGCAGTTTATTTCAATCTTGAAAAGAGCACCGACAAGAACATTGCTGGCGAGAACAAGGATGTCCTCTGCGCGCTGTTCAACACGTTCGGCAAAATAGAAGATATATCGTCCGACCTCTACGTCACCTTCAACGCAGTTGACACCGAGGGCAACCAGATTAAGAAAGAAGTCAGCCTGGACGTCGTGTTCCGTTCTGCCGACGCGCTGGAGCGCCACTGGCTGCTGCTGGACGAGACCTGGATTATTGAAGATCCCAACCCGCACCCGGTAGGTGGCGGCGGCTTCCAGCCCGTCGTAGACGATTGGGACGAACAACACGGAGAAATTGAATTGTAAAATATATTAACGTTTTTTAATGAAGAAGTGGTTCTACATAGTCCTCGTTGCTCTTGTGGCAGTCGCTAACGGCTGCACCAAGGTAGAGGAGACCCCTGCCCCCGGGAAGAAGGTTTCTTTCCAGGTGGGCAGCTATGCGCCGCAGACCAAGGCCGAAGGAGATCCGATTGCCCTCAACAGCATAGGCATCGAAGATTTCCGCTGCTTCGCCTATCTCCACGGAGAGGGCGTGGAAACAGCACAGCCGTTCTTCGGAAACAGCGGGGAGACCATCAGCTATCACGCCGGTACTCCCGTCACCTGGACTCCGAGTCACGACTACTACTGGCCCAAGTCTGCCGAGAGCTACGTCAACTTTATTTCCTGGCACGGTGTCGATCCCGCAATCGCTTATGAAACGAACAGCGACAACAAGTGGAGCGCAACCCTTACCTGGGATTTGGATGTGAACGTAACTCCCGACGCCGACCTGCTCTGGGCAGATATGGCGTGGCGCTATAACGCAAACGTGGTACCTGCCACCTATAAAACAATCAGCGGAGTGGAAGAAGGCGTTCCTACACTGTTCCACCACGCCCTCGCACAGGTGCGCTTCCTGGCCAACGTCACCAAGAGAGAAGACACCGGCGTGCAGTGGAGCGTGACCCTGAACAGCCTGAGCCTGGCCGGCGCAAAGAGCACCGCCATCTTCTCGATGACCAACGTCGATCCTGAGGCCACCCAGACCAACGCCTGGACCGATACCACTTGGAGCAGCCTAAGCGGAAGCGCCGACATTGCCTCTACAGCTGCCTTGACCAACTTGGCATTGGCCCCCGATACTACGGAGGTAATCGGCTACAAGAGCGTGATACCGCAGGCAGTGGATGGTATGGAACTCACTGTAGATTTTACCGTCGTAACCACCTACACCGGTTCT
>JAFZYD010000013.1 GCA_017616475.1 Bacteroidales bacterium | reverse complement strand
TATAGTTCATTATCTGGTTATTGCCAGCCTTGGCTATATGATGAAGCAGTACACTCAGCTGCCCCCGGTGGCGATGTACGTAATTTTGACGGTGGCCGTTTTAGCCCTCTCTCCCCTGCTCTACGAGCTTCTGCACCGCATTCCGTTTATACGCTGGTGTGTATTCGGCGAGAAGAAACGGTGATACCCTACACGGCTCTACTGAATGAATGTCACGATATTCTCCAACGTGCGTTGCATAAGGGTTTCGCGCGCCTCGTCGCTGGTCCAGGCGATGTGAGGCGAGATACGCAGCCTCTCGGGATGCCGGAGATGCAGCAGCGGGTTGTCTGACGGCACCGGCTCCTTGCAAAAGACATCCAGCGCCGCTCCGGCTATCACGCCGCCGTCCAGCGCCGCTGCCAGATCGGCTTCATCCACTATACCGCCACGCCCGACATTCACCAGAATCGCCGTAGGCTTCATAGCGCACAGTTGCCGTGAGCCAATAAGGCCGCGGGTGCGGTCGTTCAAAGGGGCGTGTATAGACACCATGTCGCTGGTGGCGAGCAGTTCGTCCAGTGGCAGCGACGGGTAATCGGTACAATGGCCCGTGCCTGAGGTCGAAAAGTAGCTCACCTCCATCCCGAAGGCCTTTGCCACCTGAGCCACCCGCTGCCCTATTTTGCCCATACCGATAATGCCGATTCGCCTGCCGCACAGTTGTCCCCAAGTGTGGCTGATATCGGTGAAAAGGCCAGACGCAGTCCACGCGCCGCTTTTGGCAAATTGATCCCAATATTCGGCGTGGCACATCAGCGAAAAGATGTGCATAAATGTAACCTGAGTGACGCTTTCGGTGGAATAATCCGCCACGTTGCGCACCGTGATACCGCGCTCGGTGGCATACTCCAGGTCGACATTGTTTACGCCGGTGGCGATTATGCAGATAAGTCGCAGCCGGGGCGCGGCGTCCATCACCGCCCTGTCGAGCAGCACCTTGTTGGTGATTATGATATCGGCGTCGGCCACGCGTTCGGCTGTCTGATTCGGACTTGTGCGGGGATACGACACAAACTCGCCCAGCTGTGCAATCTTATCCAGCGCAGGCGACTGACCAATTGTGTCAGCATCGAGGAAAACGATTTTCATACAAACAGATATTGTCTCCACAAATGTAGTTATTCAGAGGCGGATTAACAACTGCTCGCACCCCGCGACGGGCAGAAGCCTCCGCAATGAATTGATTGCTCCCTGTCTATAATACTGGGGCTCTGCCCCAAACCCTCGTTCGCTGCATAGCTCCACTGGAGCTATGCTACTTCGCTCACGAGCTCCGCGCTGGCTATTCTTCAAACTGCCCGCACGCGCTTCGCTAGCGCCTGATGGCGCACACTATCCTTCGCTAGCGCCGGTCGCAACCCAATTCATTGCCTCAGGCAACTTTCTGCCCGTCGCGGAGGGCATAGACGCCGCGGGCAATCCAGACTATTACGGCGGAGAGAATCCAGCGGGAGAAGAGTATCACCCACCAGACGCCGCCGGCCAGCGAAAATAGAATCAAATCTTCCAGATTGCTGTGGGAAACCCCCACGTGCAGGTTAATCAAATCGATATCGTGTTGAGACAGCTTGCCGCTCTCGGCCTCCTTCATCATTGCTGCGCCGCCGTAGGCCAGGCCAATTATGTTGGCCACCACCCAGAAAAAGGCGGTGGAAGCCGGCAGGCCGAAGACCTTCATAAGCGGCGCCAAAAAGCGGGACATAGGCTCCACCGCGCCCGAATCGGCTATTATCTGCTGTAAAATATTGAGCAAGAAGATGATGCAAGTCATCTTCAAGGCAAGATGGAGCATCCCCAAAAGCCAAGAAAGAAACTGCGTCCAGAACGGGTCTGTGCAGACGGTGGCCTCCTCTGCCGCGGCGGCGGTGCCCCAGGCCGGCAGCACCAAATTCAGCAGCAAGCCCATAACGATAGACGAAACGGTGCGCACCACAATCATAAGCACGGCACTGGTGCCGGTCTTTTTCTGGACCGTGACCTCGATGGGCATATTGTGGGCGCAGAGGGCCATCACCGCCAGAATCGTCATCTGACGCACGTCCAAGCCCATAGTGACGCCCGCCGCGATGGCGCTGTAGCAGTTCACGAAGTAGCCCGACACCCACGCCAGCGACGCGGCGCCCGGCAGCCCGAAATGTTTGAAAAGCGGCTCGAGATATACCGACAGCCACTGCAGCACCCCGAAGTATTTGAGCAGAAAGATGGCGAACGACACACCTGCGGTGACCTCTATCATCCACAGGCATATCTTGGCGGCGGCGGGAAGCGCCGCCTTTACCGAAGCCCACAGTTTATCTAAAAGTGCACGTGCTGTCATTGCAGCCGCAAAGGTAGCTTATTTATGCCTTACGGCCAGCTCCTCCTCCAAATCTGTAATCGAAAAGCCCATCTGCTCGCAGAGCACCAGCAGGTGGTATACCAAATCGCCAGCCTCGTAAAGGAAGCGCTCGCGATTGCCGTCGATGGCCTCGATAACGGTCTCCACGGCCTCCTCGCCCACCTTCTGGGCAATCTTGTTTACCCCTTTGGTAAAGAGGTGGGTGGTGTAGCTGCCTTCCGGCATATCGCGGTGACGCTGCTGGATGCAGGCCTGCAGGGTGCCCAGGAACCCTTCGTTCTCGCGGGTGTCAAAGCAGGCGGTGGTGCCGCGGTGGCAGGTCGGGCCGTCCGGGTGCGCCTTAATAAGAAGGGTGTCGGCATCGCAATCGGGATACATTTCCACCACGTGCAGATAGTTGCCGCTGGTTTCGCCCTTGGTCCAGAGGCACTGCCGGGTGCGGGAAAAGAAGGTCACCAGGCCCGTCTCCACGGTCTTTTCAAAGGCCTCCTTGTTCATATATCCCAGCATAAGCACCTTGAGGGTGTCGGCGTCCTGGATTATTGCCGGCAGCAGGCCGTCGGCGCATTTCTCCAATTTGAAATCTTCAAATATCATATTCTTACAGGTATATTTTGTTTTCTTAATTCTTGTTTGAGTGTGGGTATAGGTATTTCTCCGCTATGGAAGATGGAGGCGGCCAGTGCAGCGTCCGCGCGCCCCTTGGTGAGGACATCGGCTATATGTTGGATGCACCCCGCCCCGCCCGAGGCTATTATCGGAATTGGAAGCACCTCCGCCAGAGCTGCGTAGGTTTCGCACGGATAGCCGTCTCGGGTGCCGTCGTGGTCCATAGAGGTAAACAGCAACTCCCCCGCCCCGCGGTCCGCGGCCTCACGCGCCCAGCTGAACAGCTCCAGGTCGGTGGCGTTTCGCCCGCCGTGCGTGGTGCACATCCAGCGGCCGTCCACCACCCGCGCGTCAATGGCAATCACCACGAACTGCGACCCGTATTTGCCGGCGATGGCGTCTATCAGACCAGGGTTCTTGATGGCTGCGGTGTTGACGCTGATCTTATCGGCACCGGCGTCCAGCAGGCGCGCCGCATCGTCTAAAGTGGAGATGCCGCCGCCAACGGTGAACGGAATGTTGAGCTTTTCCGCCACCCTGCCGACCAGGTCGCAGAAGGTCTTGCGCCCCTCCGCGGAGGCGCTTATATCCAGATAGACCAGCTCGTCCGCTCCTTCGGCGGCATAGCGCGCGCCCAATTCCACCGCATCGCCCATATCGCGAAGGTCCACAAAATGAACCCCTTTCACGGTGCGGCCGTCTTTTACGTCCAAACAGGGTATTATTCGTTTTGCAACCATCGTTCTATCTCTTTGAGAGTGATTCGTTTTTCATATATAGCCTTGCCCACTATTACCTTGCGCAGGCCCTGAGCGTCCAGTTTTTCTATATCTGCCATTGAGCTGATGCCGCCCGAGACGGTGAAATCTATTGCGCCGTGGCGGGCCTGCAGGTCGCTGTAAAGCTCGAACGCCGGCCCCTGCAGCATCCCGTCCTTGGAGATGTCGGTGCAGATAATCTGGGTGACTTTCGGGAAACGGGCAATTATATCGTCTATAGTCATATCCACCGCCTCTTTCCAGCCGTTCACCGCCACCTTGCCGTCTTTTAGGTCGGCGCCCAGAATCATCTTTTCCGGGCCGTAACTCGTAAGCCATAGGTCAAAGAGTTCGGGCTGTCGGGCGGCGACGCTGCCGGCGATGGCGTATGTTGCACCGTAGTCGAACACCGCCTGCAGGGCGTCGGTGGTCTTTATTCCACCGCCGAACTCTATTTCCAGGCCGGTGCGGGAGGCAATCTGCTCCAGCGTGGCGAGATTCTGCGGACCGGCCGCCTTGGCTCCGTCCAAATCTACCAGATGCAGCCTCCTTACGCCCGCCTGCTCATAGGCCTTGGCCATATCCAACGGTTGGGCGTCGTACTGCGTCTTGCGGCCGTAATCGCCCTCCGCGAGCCGTACACAGCGCCCTTCGATAATATCTATGGCTGGGATTATTTCTATCATAGAGCAAGAAAATTCTTGAGGATTTGTTCGCCGGCCGCGCCGCTCTTTTCCGGGTGGAACTGGCAGGCGAAGAAGTTGTCGCTGGCCAGCGCTGCGCTAAAGTCGATGCCGTGATTGCTTGTGGCAATGGTTTGGGTGCAGACTTCGGGGTAATATGAGTGGACAAAGTAGACGTAGTCGCCGTCGGCCAGGCCGGACAGCAGCGGGGAGGAGAGATCCCTCGACTCCGCTCGGGATGACAAGCGGAGGCTGTTCCATCCCATATGGGGAATTTTGAGTCCGGGGACGGGAGCGAACCTGCGGACCTTTGTCGGGAAGATGCCCATACAGCGGGCGCCGCCCTCCTCGGAGCTTTCGCACATCAGCTGGGCGCCCACGCAGATGCCCAGCACCGGCTGTTTGAGCGTCGGGATAAAGCCCGCCAGCCCCTTGTCGCGCAGGGATTGCATCGCCACGGATGCATCCCCGACGCCCGGCAGAATTACGTGCGACGCCGCCCGCAGCATTTCGCGACTGGCAGTCAGCACATAATCGGATGCCCCGACGCGCCGCAACGCATTGAGCACAGACCGAATATTCCCTGCATCATAGTCTACGATTGCGATCATAGCAGGCCTTTGCTTGTGGGGATTTCGTAGTCGAACGGGTTGCAGGCGACGGCCTGGCGCAGCGCACGGGCGAACGCCTTGAACACGCCCTCCGCCAGATGGTGGTTGTTTTCGCCGCGGGCGCGGATGTGCAGGTTGCACTGAAGGGCCTCGCACAGCGATTTATAGAAGTGGCGGAACATCTCGGTAGGGGTGTCGCCCACATATTCGCGGGTGAACGGGACCTCCCAGCCGAAGTCTATCCGGCCGCCGAGGTCGAGGAGCACCATCGCTTCGCACTCGTCCATAGGCAGCGCGAAGCCGTATCGGCCTATGCCGCGCTTGCTGCCCAGTGCCTGTTTCAGGGCCTCACCCAGCGCTATTGCCACATCTTCCATAGTGTGGTGCTCGTCCACCTGCAAGTCGCCCTTGGCCTCTATCTGCAGCCCGACGCCACTGTGGTGCGCAATCTGGTCCAGCATATGGTCAAAGAAGTTGAGGCCGGTGGAAATCCTGCTTTCGATGCCGCCGTCCAAATCGACAGTGACGGTTATCTGCGTCTCTTTTGTATTGCGGTTCACAGTCGCCCGCCGCTCGCCCCGGCGCAACACCTCCGCGATCTCCGCCCAGGTATTCTTTTCATCCAGCAGTATGGCCCGGCAGCCGAGGTTCGCGGCCAGTTGGGCATCGGTGGCACGGTCGCCAATCACGTAGCTGGCGGCCAGGTCGTATTCGCCCGACAGGTACTTGCCGAACATCCCGGTGCCGGGCTTGCGGGTGGGCAGGTTGTCCGCCGGGAAGCTGCGGTCTATCAAGATATCGTCGAAAACGACCCCTTCGCCCGCCAGGGTGCGCAGCATAAGATCCTGCGGTCCTATAAAGTCTTCGTAGGGGAACGACTGCGTGCCCAGGCCGTCCTGGTTGGTGGCCAGAACCAGTTCGTAGTCCAGCCCGGCGATGCTCTTGAGCGCCGAAATGGCCCCGGGTACGAACTCGAACTTTTCGAACGAATCCACCTGCTCGGACGGCTGCGGCTCCACTATTATGGTGCCGTCGCGGTCAATGAAAAGTGCTTTTTTAAGACTCATATGCTTCAATTGCTTTTAGCAGTTTTTTGTTTTCGGCCGGCGTGCCGACGGTTATGCGCAGGCACCCTTCGCACCCCTTCACGCCGCTGCGGTCGCGCACAATGACCCCCGCCGCCAGCAGGGCATCGTAGAGGCCGCGCGGGTCGGTGCAGCGCACCAGCAGGAAGTTGGCATCCGACGGCCACACTTTCTGCACGCATCTGTAGCAGGGAAGCAGCTCGGACAATCGGTCGCGTTCTGCAATTATTTCCGCCACCTGAGACGCCACTCCACCCTTTTCCAGCTGCTCCAGCGCCACGGCTATGGTGTCGGTGCCTATGTTGTAGGGATATTTGACCTGGCGGAAAAGCGAGATTATGTAGGGCGACGCCATAGCCAGCCCCACCCTGAGCCCGGCCATACCGTAGGCCTTGGAAAGGGTTTGCAGAACGATTATGTTTTGGTACTTGTCCAGCAGCGGCAGCGCGCCCGGCCTTCCGGAGAAATCGATGTAGGCCTCGTCCACCACCAGTATGCCGTCGAAGCCAGCCGCCAGACGCTCTATGTCGGAGGCCGGGAAGGCGTTTGCGGTGGGGTTGTTGGGGGAGCAGACGAACATCAGTTTGGTGCCAGAGTCCACAGCGGCCAGCAGCCTGTCCACCGGCAGCGCAAAGGTCTCAGGCTCAAGCTGAACCATACGCCGCTCCACGTTGTTGATGTCGGCGCAGACGCTGTACATCCCGTAGCTGGGGGCGATTATCACGGCGTTGTCGCGGCCAGGCTCGCAGAAGACTCTGTAGCAGAGGTCTATGGCCTCGTCGCTGCCGTTGCCAAGGAACAGCCTTTGATGTGCAACGCCTTTTAGGGCAGCCACACGCGCTCGCAGCCGCTCTTTCAAAGCGGTGGACGGATAGCGGTTGAGACCATTGTCATTGGGGTTTTCGTTGGCGTCCAGCAGCACGCCCAGTTCGCCTTTGTATTCGTCGCGGGCGGTGGAATACGGCTTTAGGGCGGCTATGTTCGCGCGGACCAGTTTTGTTATATCTTTCATCGCTCCAGCCTGCATTTTACGGCGGCGGCGTGGGCGTCCAGCCCCTCGGCCTGAGCCATCGTTATTATTGTATCTCCCAGAGACTCAAGCCCTTCGCGGGTGAGTTCCTGATAGGTTATAGAGTGCATAAAGCTGTCCAGCCCGATGCCGCTCCAGGCACGCGCCAGGCCCATTGTGGGCAGCGTGTGGTTGGTTCCGGATGCGTAGTCGCCGGCGCTTTCGGGGGAATAGTTGCCAATGAAGACGCTGCCGGCGGCGGTGATTTGTTCTGCCACGGCCCACGGGTCGCGCATCGCTATTATAAGGTGCTCGGAGGCGTAGGCATTAGCAAAGGCGATTTGGGCGTGGAGGGCATCGCTCTGATTATCAGCCACTTGCTGATTTACCTTGCACCCTTCAGGGGTGCAAGCACTTTCTATATTCGATTGTAAATCAGGCACTTGTCCTCCACGAAACACTATGATGCGGCTGTTCTCCAGAGCCTTGGAGGCGATGTCGCTGCGGGGAAGAAGGGCCAACTGGCGGTCCACTTCGGCAGAGACTTCGGCGGCGAACCGCTCGCTCCGGCACACCAGCAGAGCCTGGCTGTCGGGGCCGTGCTCCGCCTGCGAGAGGAGGTCGGAGGCGACAAAGCGGGCGTCGGCGGTGTCGTCGGCCAGCACCATCACTTCCGACGGGCCTGCTGGCATATCAATGGCGACGCCGCTGGCGGCCACAAGTTGCTTTGCCTTGGTGACATAGCGGTTGCCGGGACCGAATATTTTGCTGACCGGGGCGATTGTTTCGGTACCGAACGCCATTGCGGCGATGGCCTGCGCTCCGCCCAGCGAGTATATGGTTTTGACGCCGCAGAACGATGCGGCGTAGAGCACTGCGGGGGCTATGCGCCCGTCACGGCCGGCAGGGGTACAGAGCACTATTTCGCGGCAGCCGGCTATTTGCGCCGGTATGGCGAGCATCAGCAGCGTAGAAAAGAGCGGCGCGCTGCCGCCGGGGATGTACAGCCCTACCCTGTCGATGGGGCGGCTGCGGCGCACGCAGCGCACGCCGGGAGCGGTTTCGACCTCAACGGGGGCAGGCTTCTGCGCGGCGTGAAAAGCGCGGATGTTCGCCGCAGCCGCCGCAATCGCCGCCTTCAACTCCTCACTCACCAACCCTTCCGCCGCCGTAATCTCTTCTGCAGAAACCAGGAACGGATTCTGGTTGGGCTCTGCTCCGGCGGCAGGTGCTTTTGGCGGAGCTTCTCTCGCTTCGCTCGCTACGTCCCTCCCACAACCTGCTTCGTCATCGCTATCTCGATAACTCGCATCTTGCGGGCCCCTCCCGCTATATGACTCCGCGGGTGGAGACATCCGCCCAAAGCAACTGCCGACCTCCGCTATCGCCTGCTGGCGATTATTAGCCAACCCGGAGCGGTTGAGGACAGCAATATCCCTCCCTTCCACTTCGCGGGTGATGTCTGCCAGGGCGGAGTCGCCGCCGGTGCGGACGCGGGAGAGGATGGCGCGGACGCGATCTTCGATGACTGCGTCGTCGCCGACAGCCCTGCGGCACAACGCCGGCCAAGCCTCGCGGCCAGGATTCAAAACCGTCTCCATCAGTCAATTACTTTATCGAGGTGCAACACCAGAATGCCCTCCGCGCCAAGCGCCTTGAGCTTCTCTATCTTGTCCCAAAGCTCTCTCTCCTCCACTACGGAATGCAGCGAGCACCACCCCTCCGCGGCCAGCGGCATCACGGTGGGAGAACGCAGCGCCGGCAAAACCTTAACAGCTTCTGCGAGCTTATCGTTGGGAATGTTCATAAGGATATACTTCTTGCCGACGCTGGACATAACCGCGTCCAGACGGAACAGCAGCTTGTCCAGAATCTGCTGTTTTTCTGCGTCCAAATCGGGCCGGGCAATGAGCACCGCCTCGCTGCAGAGCACCGTCTCTACCTCCTTCAACCCGTTGGAAACCAGCGTTCCGCCGGAGGAGACAATATCGAATATGGCGTCGGCGAGCCCCGCTGCAGGAGAAATCTCTACCGACCCCATAATCTTGCAGATGTCGGCCTTGACTCCGTTTTCGCGGAGCCAGCCGGAGAGGACGTTGGGATACGAAGTCGCAATGCGTTTGCCCTCGAAAAAGGACGGCCCGGTGTACTCCTGAGCCTTGGGAATGGCCAGCGACAGGCGGCACGTCCCGAACCCCATTTTGCGCACCACACGCACCTCCGCGCCCGTTTCGGCCACCTCGTTGTAGCCGACTATGCCCAAATCGGCACTGCCGCCAGCCACCACGCCGGGAATGTCATCGTCGCGCAGGTAAAGCACCTCCAGCGGGAAGTCGGCCGCGCGCGCCAAAAACTTGCGCTTCAGTTCGTCAATTCTTATGCCCGCCTCCCGTAGCAGCGCGAGACTCTCCTCGCTAAGGCGGCCTTTGGATTGTATTGCAATTCTAATCATATCGCGTTTAAACCATTAATTACTTACAAATTAAAAGAGACTTGCCGGCAAAGGTCCGGGCAAGTCTCTCTATATGGTGCACAACAACAAACACTGCGCAAACCTGCCTAGACCTCCTGGCGGAGGTGATGGCGATGGTGGTTATGCAGGAAACTGTTTGTCATTGTATGTGTCATATTCTGCGTGCAAAGTAAAAAAACATTTTTTACAATTACAATTTGTAAGCGATAATTCTTACGGGGCCGAACAGTCCGGACGGCTGCAGCGGGCTCTCCGCGGTCCAAGGGTTCACCGTGAGCCACACCTTGCGCTCCGCCGCCGGCAGGTTCATATCGCCAATGATGCGGTTCTGCCAGTTGTTCACCACCTCGACCTCCAAAGTGTTGGTACCGCGCTTGATGCAGTCGGTAATGTTCACCCGGTAGGGATAGGTCCAGGCGCCGCCGGCATAGCGGCCGTTAACTTTCACCTTGGCCATCACCATAACGCTGCCCAAATCGATATAAACATCGCCCTTGGGCATCTCGCGAATTTCGAACGAGTTGCGGTAGTGGGCCGCACCCGAGTAGTATTTGATGGCGGCATCGCCCGCGGTGGTCCAGTCGAACAGAGTCTCTATGTTAATCATCCCCTCCGGGCCGCGGCGCTCCGCATCGAAAGTTATGTTCCACCCTTGGGGCAGGTCGGCCAGAATCATTTCCTGCGGATAGTTGCTGCTGTAGTTATGGCTCTTCACTTTCTGGTCGCTGAACACTATGAAGGCACTTTCAAGCTCGCTGAGACGGAGCGGCACGCTTACCCGCGTCCCGTTGTCGGTATACTCCGGGAGAGGGCGGATTTCGCCCGTCACGGGGTTCCAGAGCTGCGGTGCGAGGCCGCTGCAGCGGAAGCTGGCCACAAAAGATGCTGTCTCGTCTTTCTGATTGGACACGAAATAAATGTCGCCCTTGGGCATAGCCCGGTGAATGAAGCTTATTTGAACTTCTGGACGGTCCACCGCGAAATCGGGGTCTATCCCCTTGTCTTCCAGAACTTTGTCCAAAGTGACGCCGTCCGCGTAAATCTTGCCGAAGCCATAGGGCATCGACTGGCGGTTGTTGGTTCCCCAAAGGTCGGCGGCAAGGCTGCGCACCTGCTCGTCCGCCTCCGGATAATTGGAAAGAGACGGCGATGCTGCGGGCGCCGGGCCTAGGATGGTAAGGCCGTCGGCCACCAGCGATTTGATTTTTGAAAGCACCTCCGGGCGCATAGTGGACTGGCGCGGCAGCACCAGCACGGAATAGCTCATACCGTCCGGCAGCGTCAGGCGGCCGTCTTTCATAACGGCATCGCGAAGCAGCACTTCGGCGTTTATATAATCGAAAGAGTAACCGTAGGGCAACGCAGGGTCGCAAACACCTGTCATCTTGGGGGCGTCCTCGCCAATAAAATAGGCCACGTCGGCGGTATAGAGGCCCTGCTGGAGCATCAAGTTGCAGCGTTTCATATAGCGGCCGAAATAGTCCATATGGCCGAACCATATGTTCTTGCGGTTGAATTCGTTGCCGAACCAGGCGTCCACGCCGGGGTTGCGGTCTTCGTATGGTTGCTGTATGTAGAGGTGCAGCAGGGTGCTGTTTATGCCCTCAGCAAAGAAGCGGTCCAGACGCTGTTTCATTATGCGCGGATAGCGGCTGAACACAGGGCCGCCGCTGGTACAGCTCTCCGCCCACACTTTGCGCTTGCCATAGATGTGCGCGCAAGACGATGCGGCGCGGTTTTCGATGTCACCCAGCGACCCTTCGCTCCAGAACTCACCGGCCACCTCGTCGCTCTGGCCGCCGTACTGCAAAAATTCGCCGGGGAAGCCCCAGTGGCCGTAGCACTCCAGCCAGGTAGAAAGGCCCATCTTGTGGCTGGCTTCGCGCAGACCGCCCACATAGTCGTAGGCAACGCGGTCTGCAATAAGGCGGCGCAGGTCCCAAAGGAAGCGGTCGCTTATGTCGCGGCTGCCCACCACCTTGCCGCTCATTACCGGCAGGTAGGGGGTCGGGTCGTAGCCGTAGCGCTCCTGGAAAGCCTCAACCATATCGTCGGTCCAATCCAAGCCGCCAGTCTCGTAGCTATCTTCCACAACCACCTTGAAGGTCTTGCGGTCGTCGGCAGGGATGCGGCGCAGAATCTCGCCTATAAAGTTGTCGAAATGGTACTGGATGTGCTGCTGGCTCATCTTGTCAATCTCAAGGCCGGTGCCTTCCGGCGATGCGGGGGAGTTGGTCTGGCCGGTGGTGCGCATAGCCAGGCGGGAGATGGTCCAGCGGCCGGCGGGCGCGTCCCAGGTGAGCACGTCGCCGTCCATTTTATCTGTAAGGTCAATTACCTTGGCCGGGTCGATGCAAGATGCGGCGGGCGCTGCGGCCTGCTGCGGCCACATATAGGCGTCCCACATAGGCAGCGGGGTCTGGAACATCTTGCCCAGCGTCTTTTCTGCATAGCGCTCCACCATAGCGCGGGTGGTGAGCTCCACATTGAGTACGCCGGCGCCGGCGGGATTCAGCACCAGACGCCAGTCGGTGGCGTCGGTCTCGGGCAGCGCCACAACCAGCGGCGCGTAAGGCATAAAGCCGACGTTAACGTTGGCGTTGCTGCGGTCGATATCCACGTCCGCAACCTTTTGCCACGCTTCGTCTATCTTGGCCAGCACTTCGCCCTTGGTGATTATGGCGGTGCCGGGCGAAGGAGTGATTATCAGAGAGTTATACTTGTTGCCGGCAGTGCCTTCCAAATGCGCCTCCGCCTTTTCGCCGGCGTGCTTTACTACCGTCGTTTTTACGCTGCTGACCTCCTGCGCCGGATAGGCGATGACCTTTACATCGTCCAGCGCGTCGGACGCCACCTTGTCCAGAGTGACGGTCACAGGGCCGCCGGTGGCTTCTATAGTCTGGTCTACGCAGTCCAGGTAGCGCATACTCTGCTCCGGCCTTACCCAGGGTCCGCCCGACTGGCTCCAGCCGGGGCAGTTGAAAATGCCTATCTCGATGCCCAGGTCGGAGGCCGTCTTGAGGGCCGTGTGCATCACGTCCCACCACTCCGGAGTGAAGATTTTTATATCGCCCCAGGGCAAATCTGCGGTGACGTTGCCAATAAAGGCGCGGTTGATGCCGACCTCCTTCATTGCCCTAAGGTCCTTTTCCACGCCCTCAGCGGAGATATTGTCGTTGACCCAATACCAGTACACCGCGAGCTTCATATCGTCCGGCTTGCGGAAAATCTTTTCAATTTTCTTGAAAGACTCGTCCGGGCCGAACGCAGTGGGGTCGCGGAAGTCCGTGGTAGTGTTGTGTGAGCAGCCCGTTGCAGTATGGGCCAAAGCTATTGCACCCAAAGCTATTATCGCAGTGAGTACAAATGCGATTATAGATTGTCTCATTAAAAATTAAACGTGTGTGTGATGTTAGGGCAAATATATACAATAAGAAAAATCCCAAATCTTTTAGCAGATTCGGGATATCAACAAGTTATCAAACGTTGCCGCTATCGCTTGACAGCGATTGCTAGCCGAGATATTGCAGAAGTTCGGAGGGGGTGTCGATGAGGGCCTTAGCGCCGGCGGCCTCGAGGGCGGCACGGCGGCGGAAGCCCCAGGTGCAGAGGACGTAGTCCAGGCCCGCACGCTCGGCTGACTGTATGTCTACCTCGCAATCGCCTATGTAGAGGATTTCGCTCTTTGTCATCCCGAGCGAAGTCGAGGGATCTCCACTTGATGCCTCCCGGAGAGAACTGCCCGCGATGGCGTCGTCTATAATGCCGGGGTCGGGCTTGAGGGGACCGCCGGGCTTCTGCCCCTCTACGGCAGCCCAATGAATTTCCGGGTAGAAATGCGGCACCAGAAACTTGGCGCCGTCGTCAAACTTATTGGAAGCGACCGCAAGAATATAGCCGTCCGCCTGCAACTGCTGCAGCAGTTCCGGCATCCCTTCGTACGGCCGCGTTTCGCGGGCCAGGTTGGCTCTGTAGAAACCCAAATAAATCTCCTTGGCCTCATCTACAAACGCCTCGTCGGCCGCTTTTTCTGCGGGGAGGGCGCGCTTTATAAGCATCCGGCTTCCGTCGCCCACAAACTTTTCGTAATCCTTTAGTTCCCAGGTGGGCAGGCCGTAGTGCGCGAGCATTTCGTTGCAGGCGCTGCCAATGCCGCCAATAGTGTTGAGGATGGTTCCGTCCAGGTCGAATATGATGAGTTTCTTCATAGCGATTTTTTATCGCGGCAAAAATAGTAATTTTACGGCGATGAAAGGCAAAAGTCCCAATTCGCCATCCGGCGGCGGCCGGCAGCACCCGGTGCGGACATTGATTTCGCTGCAGGGCGGGGTTATTTCCAACCCGCTGCGGCGGCTGCCGCACCCGGCTTCGTTCGAGCTGAAGCAGGGTGAGATTGTCGCGTTGGTCGGGCCAAACGGCGGCGGCAAAAGCACCCTGCTGGAGATGATTCGCGGCGGTTTCTACCTGCGCGAAGGCTCGCTTCGGTTCGATTTGGACGACGAGCCTTACCGGGCCATCCGCACCGTGGCTTTCGACAACGCCTATTCCACCACCGAGACACAGTATTACTACCAGCAGCGCTGGCAGGCCTTCGAGCGCGACGCCTCTCCCCTGGCCGGGGAGTTGCTGGGGGTGGAAGCGGAGGCGGGCTGGCGGGAACGGCTGTTCGTCATTTTGAACATCCGGCCGCTGCTGGCCAAACCCATCATCACCCTCTCCAGCGGTGAGCTGCGGCGCTTCTCCATTGCACGGGCGCTGCTGCATCACCCGCAGGCGCTGCTTCTGGAGAACCCGTTCATTGGCCTGGACCCGCCCACCCGCCAGCTGCTCTGCGACCTGCTGGAGCACGTCAACGGCGAATTGGGCATCAGCTGCGTGATGACGCTCACCGACCCCGCCCGCATCCCGCCGGTAGTTACCCACGTTTACTTTATGGAGGGCGGGACGGTTTCCGAGAAGATCCCGGCCGGCGAGTTCTCCGGAAATAAGCAATACGAACAACCCGAAATTCGCAACGGCCGGCAATGTGCCACAGAAGTACTCCCCACCCTGCCCCGGCTGCGCGAGACACCGCTGTTCGACAAGGTTGTGGAGATGCGGAACGTGAATATCAGCTACGGCCCGCGGCAGATTTTCCGTGACCTGTGCTGGACTGTAAGAAGCTGTGAAACGTGGAACGTGACGGGGCCCAACGGCAGCGGCAAGAGCACCTTGCTGAGCCTGGTGAATGCCGACAACCCCCGCGCATACAGCCTGGACATAACCCTGTTCGACCACCGCCGCGGCACCGGCGAGAGCATCTGGGACATCAAGCGTCACATCGGCTACCTCTCCAGCGAAATGCACAGCAGCTTCATAACCACCGACACCGCGCTGGAGGTGGTCCGCAGCGGCCTCGACTGCAGCCTGGACAACGACGAATACCTGATGCAGTGGCTGCGGCTGTTCGGAGCAGAGCACCTTGCGCAGCGCAGCTACAACACCCTTTCCAGCGGCGAACAGCGCTATGTGCTGCTTGTCCGCTCATTTGTGAAAGACCCTGATTTGCTGATACTTGACGAGCCTTTCCAAGGGCTGGACCCAGACCGGCGCACCACCGCCGCAACAATAATCAAGGCCTGGCACGCCCTGCCAGGCAAGACGCTCATCTTTGTGACGCACTACATAGACGAGATACCCGACGTTGTTACACACACTCTGCAGCTGTAAGCACATTCTTTTTGCCGGCGCCGCCCATTCAAAACAACGCGAAACATTTTTGCACCCGTTATCATTGACGATTTCAAAACCGCTTGTTAAATTTGTTGCCTTGGACAACCAACCGGACAACAAAAACCAACAACCATATGAACAAAAGAGTACTCGTGACAGGCGGATGCGGCTACATCGGATCGCACACCTGCGTAGAGCTGGCCGAGGCCGGCTATGAACCGATTATCGTGGACAATTTGTCGAATTCCGAGAAGATTGCGCTCGAGGGCGTGGAGAAAATCCTGGGCCGCAAGATCGAATTCATACAGGCTGACTGCTGCGACACTGCGGCTATGGAAGAAATCTTCGAGAAATACGATTTCGCATCCATTATCCATTTCGCCGCCTTCAAGGCTGTGGGCGAAAGCGTCAGCAAACCGCTGGAGTACTATCGCAACAATTTGGGCTCACTCATCAATATCCTTTCGCTGATGCGCAAGCACAATGTGCCCAACATCGTGTTCAGTTCTTCCGCAACGGTTTATGGCCAGGCGGACGTACTGCCGGTGACCGAGCGTTCGCCCCGCAAGGAGGCCACATCGCCCTACGGCAGCACCAAGCAGATGTGCGAGGATATCCTGCGCAGTTGTTCTGTAGCATATCCTGAAATCAATGTTATAGCGCTGCGCTACTTCAACCCCATTGGCGCCCACCCTTCTGCACTGATAGGCGAGCTGCCGCGCGGCGTACCCAACAACTTGATTCCGTTCGTGACGCAGACCGCAGCCGGCATCCGCGAGTGCCTGAGCATATTCGGCAACGACTACAGCACCCCCGACGGCACCTGCATCCGCGATTATATCGATGTCACCGACCTGGCAAAGGCACACGTTTGCGCAGTGAACCGTATGCTGGAGGGCAAGAGCAAGGCTAACTACGAGGTGTTCAACGTGGGCACCGGCCGCGGCGTTTCTACGCTCGAGGTGGTGCAGACTTTCGAGAAGGTCAATAACCTGAAACTCAACTGGAAGTATGCTGCCCGCCGCGACGGCGACATAGAGTCGGTTTGGGCAGATACCACCTACGCCAACGAAGAGCTCGGCTGGAAAGCCGTCCGCCCGCTGGACGAGACGCTCCGGAGCGCCTGGAAATGGCAGCAGTACATCGATAGCAAAAAATAACTCACCTACACCGCACTGCCCTCCACCGCTCCGGGTTGGCTTCGACGCCGAGCGCAGCCGCAGATGCTCGTCTTTCGAAGCAACCCTCCGCGACAGTGGAGGGCAGTAGCGTTCTAATACCTGAAGTACTTTTTGGCGAGGGCGCGGTAGGAGTCGCGGTCTTTGTTCCAAAATTCCAGGAGGTCCTCCACCCTGTAATTCTTACCGAACAGCTTGCGGACCTGCGGGCCGCCGGTAATTTTGTCCAGCATAGAGAACTTTGAATCGTCTGCAAGCGAGAGTTTGCGGGCGGGGTACATCGCATGTATCTCCTGCAGCACATAGAATTGCAGCAGCGCGGTGGGTGCACGGTGGTAATCGGTAAAATAGAACTGCACCCCCTTGAGCAGCTTGCCTGCGGCACCGCCGTAAAAAGGCTTGTAGTATATCGGGCGGAAGCGAACCCCCTCCAAGCCGATGTTGTTAAGGCGCGACGCCAACTCCTCCGGATTGGCAATCCACTCTGCCGCGAATGTTTCGAACGGCAGCGTATACCCTACGCCGATATTCACGAAATTGCCCATATCGCCGGCGATGCCGGAGCAAGGGTATGCCAGCGCAGAGGAGGCCTGCGGAATGTGCGGCGACGGCATCACCCACGGCAGACCGGTATCCTGGAACAGCATATCGCGGCGCCAGCCCTCCATCTCCACCACAGTCAGTTTGCACTTGAGCGGCTTTTCGTTGCCTTTCTGGCCGCGGTTCATCCCCTCCTCGTTCACCATCGTGGCCAGTTCGCCCACGGTGAGGCCGTAGACATACGGGATGCGGTACATCCCCACGAAAGAGAAGTAGCCGTCCTGCACCAGCGGGCCGTCCATCTGGAGGCCGCCAAGCGGGTTGGGGCGGTCCAGCACAATCACCTCGATGCCCGCTTCGGCGCAGGCGCTCATCACCAGACCGAGGGTGCTGATAAAGGTGTATGAACGGCAGCCGTTGTCCTGAATGTCATATACCATAGCATCGATGCCCTTGAGCATTTCCTGAGTAGGCTTGCGCGTGGCGCCGTAGAGCGAATAAACCGGCAGGCCGGTGGCGGGGTCGCGCGGTTCGCTGCTGACCTTGTCACCTGCGTGCTCGCTGCCGCGCACTCCGTGCTCGGGGCCATAAAGCGCCACCAACTGCACGCCCGGGGCTTTGGCCAGTATGTCGATAGTGCTGTTAAGGTTGCGGTCCACGCCGCTGGGGTTGGTCACCAGCCCGACGCGCTTGCCCTGCAGCACAGCGAAATCGCTCTCCACAAGCACTTCCAGGCCCGTTTTTACGACAGTCGCTGCGGTCTGCTCCTCATCGAAATAATTCTGTGGAGCATTGCCGCGTGCGCCGCAGCCGGCCAGAAGCATCAGCACGCATATGATAAAAACACGTTTCATAGGCTATTCTTTCTTGGTGCCGAAATCGGCGGGAATCTGTTTACGCACCAGCAGTGCAGCAATTATGCCGGGAATTGTGCACAGGCAAGCCCAAACAAAGAACAAAGTGTATCCAAGTCGGTCGGAAATCCAGCCCGCAGCCATACCCGGGAGCATCATACCAAGCGCCATAAAGGCTGTGCCTATGGCGTAATGCGCGGTTTTATGCTCGCCCTGCGCAATGTAAATCAGGTACATCGTATAGGCAGTGAAGCCGAATCCGTAGCCGAACTGCTCCAACATAACACAAGCGGACACCAGCGGCACGTTGCTTATTTTAAGAGCAGCCAGCAACACGTACAGCAGGTCCGGGACGTTGATGGCGAGCGCCATCGGCAGAATCCATTTCTTGAAACCGCCGCGCGAAATCACAATGCCGCTCAAGATACCGCCCAGCAGCAGCGCAATCACGCCCAGGGTGCCGTAGATGCCGCCCACTGAGGCGGTGGAAAGGTGCAAGCCTCCGGCTTCTGCTGTGTCCAACATAAACGGCTGCGCTATCTTCACCAGCTGGCTCTCGCCCAACCGGTAGGTCAGCAAAAAGAGGAGCATCAGCCCCAGGTGATCCTTGGTAAAAAAGGTTGCCCAAGTCTTGGCAAAATTGCCCCAGATGGTGCGGGCGTTGATGTCGTTGCGGGGCGCATCACTGGCCGGCTTTGGAAGGATGAACCTATGCCAGATGGTGATGGCCAGAAAGATGCCCGCCAGCAGATAGAACGCCAGCGCCCAGGAGAGCGCGATGCGGTTGCCGGAAGCTGCGGAGGCGAACAACTTACCCTCCTCGACCCAGCCGGCAAACATAACCAGCAGGCCCTGGCCGAATATCATAGCAACTCGATAGAAAATGTTGCGGATGCCGACAAAGAAGCTTTGCTGCTGTTCCTCAAGGCCGTGCATATAGAAGCCGTCGGCAGCGATGTCGTGAGTGGCGGAGGCGAAGGCCAGCAGCCAGAAAAAAGCCAGCGAAACCTGCACGAAATGGCTTGTCGGGATAAAGAACGCTACGCCGGCGAAGGCCGCCGCGATGAGCGTCTGCATAGCGTTTATCCACCAGCGCTTGGTCTTGATCAGGTCAATGAAGGGGCTCCAGAGGGGCTTTATTACCCACGGCAAGTACAGCCAGCTGGTGTACAGCGCTATCTGGGTATTGCTCAGGCCCATCTTCTTGTACATAATAACCGCCACGGTCATTACCGCCACATACGGAAGGCCCTCTGCAAAGTAGAGGGTCGGAATCCACGCCCAAGGGCTGCGTTTCTTTTCTATTGCGTTCATTTAGTAAAGGTTTTTCAGAGATGAGTTTGGATAGTAGTGGGCGAGGATGGTGCGGTAGTCGTAGCCGCGGGAGCCCATTGCTGCGGCGCCAATCTGGCACAGCCCCACCCCGTGCCCCCAGCCGGCCCCGCGGAGGATGAATTGCGCGGGTGCGCTGCCATCACCAGCTCCGGGCTGGCTTCGACGCCGAGCGCAGCCGCAGATGCTCGTCTTTCGAAGCAGCCCTTCGCAACCGTTTATGGCATCGTACACCTTCTCCACCACAAAAGCGGAGCTGTAGAGGTGGCTGCGGGAGAGAGACTTGCGGATCTCCAGCTCCTTGCCTATGATTTTTGTTTTGGCACTGCCCACAATCTTTAGGCGGCATATGCGGCCGGAGACGCCGCGCTCCAGCGGAATCAAATCCAGTATCTCGCCGAAGTCCTCACCAGTACGCTCCAAAAGTATGTCGTGCACCTCTTGCTGCGAATATTCGATTCTCCAGCGGTAAAAATCCTTTGTTTCGCTGTCGTAATCCTTCAAAACCTGCCCCAGAAGGCGTTTGCTGCGGGTATTGCAGAAGGAGCGCGGGTGTGATAAAATCCAGCGGCGGGCTTGCGTCTCGCGGGTCAGATCCCAATCTTTGAGGCCGGCCGACGGGTCGACATCGCGCTCATACTTCAAATAGGGCACCTCCTTGTCTTCCCAGCAATAGCGGAACTCTTCCATAGCTCCGCCGCAACATTTGGAAAAACGGGCGTCGCACACTCGGCCGTCGTACCAGAGCACCTGGCCCCAGGTCGCCTCTATAACCTTGGCCGTTTTGCGTATCATCGCCGGATCTACTGAAGGGAGAGATTCCTCGACTTCGCTCGGAATGACACCCTTGTCATTTCGACCGGAGCGAAGCGGAGCGGAGAAATCCCTGGCCATAGGAATTCCCTGGTAGCGCTGGCAATGATCGTCGGCGCAAAAATCGTAGTATGTGTGGTCTTCGCGGTCCTGCCAGCGGATGAGTTCGTCCGGAGTATCGCATACCACGGCGGAATACCCTTCCCGGAGCACTTCGTCCCGCTTGTCCAGCTGCGCCAGCAGCCACGAGCGGGAAATAACGGCGTGCGCCTTGAGAAACTCAAAACCGGCCGTCGGCGACATTTCCGAGGCGATAACGCACTGCAGGTAATCTTCTATACCGACGACATTTATGGCGATGACACGCCCTTCGCGGGCAATTAAGCGGAGGCTGCCGCGGAAGCTCTGATCCTGCCGCCGCTGCCAGTGAAACCCCTTGCCTATCTCGACGCCCTTCAGGGTGAAACAGGGGGCGACTGTGCCCAATGGGGTCGATTTTTCGCCATTGGGAGCACCCGGAGCGTCTTGCCCGGGTGTAAACACCCACTCCTGGCGAACCTCGCCATCGATGGCCACACCGCTTCCGGCGACCGTCGCAGTGCGAACCACCCCGTCGCCGAGCGCAAACTCTATGCGCCCTCCCTCTGCGATACCAACGTTTATCGTGCGTTGTTTTTGGCTATGCGTGCTTCGAGTTCCCACGTGCGTATGCGGTCTTTATAGGTGTTATAACGATTTGCGGTGGCGGTGTCCAGCGAGGCATCGGAATTGCCTTCCCAGCGGCGGCAGAAGTACATCACGTCGTAGATGCGGCCGATTCGGTAGTCGCGACTGATGCGCAGCGCCACGGCGTAATCTTCGCCATATTTGGTGGTCGGGAAGGTCATCTGTCGCACCAGCGGGGTGTAGAAGCCGCGGGGCGCGCCCAGGCCGTTGATGCGCAGTGCGTTATTGCGGCCGTTGTCGGGTGTCCATTCGCGATGCTCTATCGGAGCCATATCGGCCGGTTTAAGGGCAATGTCGGTAATTTGGTATGACCCTATCACCATAGCGCAATTCTGCTCGTAAAAGGCATTTACAAACTTCTGGACGGTATCCGGGCCGCTGTATACGTCGTCGGAATCAAGCTGCAGTGCAAACTTGCCGCATTTGGGGTGATGAAGCGCCGCGTTCCAGTTGCCGCCGATGGCGTGATATGTCTTGTCCTGGGCAATATAGACCAACTTGTCCGGGTTCTCCGCCGCCAGTTGCTGGATTATCTCGGCGGCGCCGTCAGTGGAATTGTCGTCTACCACAATCACGTTGTATTTGAAAGTCGTCTCCTGATTGAGAGCACTGCGGATGGCGTCCGCAATGGTGCGGGCGCGGTTGCGGCACGGAATCACCACCGAAGCCTCGTATTCGAAGGCCTCGGAATTCAGGTCGACCTCCTTGAATACGGGCGCCAGGTAGCCGCCGATGGCCTTGAGGTGCTCTGTACAAGCCGCTTCCATTTCTATCTGGACCTCGCGGTTGCGCGGGTTGACATAGTCGAAAAGCTTCTCTCCGAAGCGACGGCTGTCCAGCTCGATGTCGTAATACAGGAACTCGTTTACGTGCACCACCGGCCCCAGCCGCGACACCCGCAGCCGCAGGTCGTACAAACCAGCGTATTTATAATACTGGGGCTCTGCCCCAAACCCCGCCGCTCCGGCTTTGCTATCACGCACGCCACCCTGCTCAGCCTCCGCTATCGCCTGATGGCGATTGCTATCACTGCCCGAAACTGTCGCGGAGGGTCGCTGTATAATACTGGGGCTCTGCCCCAAACCCTGCCGCTCCGCGCTTGCTATCTGCGACAAGCCACCCTGCTCGCGCTCCGCTATCGCCTGATGGCGATTGCTATCCATCCCGGCAACGGCCTTCTTAAGCGCATCGGTGCGGAAGACGAGTACGCTGCCAAAGTCAAAATCGTCGCGCAGGGAGCCGGGCTGGTAATCGATAACCGGAGCCTGCTGCTCCTCGCCGTCCACAATCTTGAAATGATCGCTGTAAATGAGCGCAGCCCCAGTATCGGACGCAATCTGCAACAACCTGTGCAGCGCGTAATGCACCCAGCGCAAACGCGTCGGCTTGGTATAAACCATTGTGTAGGCGCCTGTGGCGTTGGCGGCAATAAATTGCACCGCTTCGCTGCTGCGCACATCGGCCCTGTAATAAACTGCATCTACAAGGGGGTTATCGCTAAGATGGAGGGCGGTCGCCTCATCGTCCGTCGCAATAAAACAAGTTATTCTATCCATAAAAAACGTTCACATTTATCTGCGTGAAGATACTAAATCTTTTTCACTTTTTTCTGCAATCAAAAAGGGGCCGCCCAAACGGGCGACCCCTTGATGATTATTAGATCTTAACTGGTCTACAGGTAACCAGCGGACTGCTTAATTACGAGGTCCTTTGTAAACACCGTTCCATCAGGTGCAGTGTACTGTACAGTAACAGTAGCTTGACGCTCAACCCCAGTATCGTTTACTTCCACTTCGAACTCGAGAGTCTCAGGATTTGTGTCACTCAGCCAATAGGGCAGGGTAAGTATCAGCACTGATCCTGTGGCCAGAGGGCTCGCTGTAGCGGTAAACGGATAGTTGATTGTCTTTGCTTCCTTGTCAGTAACGAACTGTGCATCAGGTTCGAATGTGTATGCAGAGGGAGTCTTGCCTTCCTGGGTAACAGTGATAGTCTTGGTGATGACGGTGCCATCCTCAAAAGTTGCTGTTACGGTAACGGTTGCGGTACGCTCCTCTGCAGTGGTGTTCTCTTCTGCTTCGAGAATTACACTACCCTTGGTAGCAACCAGCCAAGTTGCGGAACTTGCCACAGTGTAGTCGGTTGCATCGGTATCCACGGTGATTGTCTCGGTGGATGCTGCTGCAGGGAATGTAACTGCGCTCATAGAGAAGGTGATATAGTCCTTGAGAGGCATATCAGAACCCTGAGGAGTCTGGATAACGGTGATAACCTTTTCAGCGGTAGTACCGTCGTCAAACTTAGCGGTGAGAGTTACATAAGCTGTGCGGTTCTCGGTAGTCTCATTCTTCTTGATGGTGAGCTTGACATCCTTGTTGCCGTCAGCATCGGTGATGATGGAAGGAACAAGCCAAGCGCTGTTGGAAGAACGAGGGATAATGCTTGTAGCGTTATCGTAGAAAGGAAGCTGCTCTACAGTCTCCATGTAAGGAACCAACAGAGTGGTTACGTATACATCAAGGATGTTCTCGGTGGGAGACTGTGTGATTGTTGCCTGGGCGGTGTGTGCCTTGCCGGCAGCATCAACCCAAGTGAAATCTACGACACCCTCGCGAGCCTCGCCAGTAGTGTTGGCAGTTGCCTTTACAGGAACCTTAACAATGTGATTGTCACCTGCAAGAGCCTTGGTGCCGATGGACAGCCAGTCAGCAACGGGAGAGCACTTGAGGTCTGCAACATCTGCAAACTCCTCGGAAGCGTAAACGCGCAGAGGAACCTCCTGTGCTGCACCGGTGATAGCCCTGTTGGGAGTCAGGAGAATCATTTCTGCCTCTGCCTCTGCAACGGGCTCGTTAGCGGGCTGGTAAACGGTGATCGCAGCAATCACAGCGTCATCGGAGAGAATCTGTACAGTGCTTGTACGATCCCTGCCGGTGGTGTTAGGATCTGCCTTGATGGTTACGAAGCCGTAGCCAGGTGACCAGGAAGTAGCATTGGAACCGCTCAGCCAGCTTGCGGTACCGGCAGCAATTGCCAGAGCACCGGTGTAGTTGAACTGAACAATCTGCATGTCGCCAGCAGGATCAACTACGATGTAGTCCACAACGGGCTTGATGTTGGAACCAGCCTGAACAATGGTGATGTTCTTCTGGGTCTCGGCACCCTTCTCGTCGAGGAAGGTAACCTTGACGTTGGCGGTGCGAACCTCGCCGGTAGTGTTGTGAGCTGCCTTGAACTGTGCGTTCACAATAGTTGCATCACCACCGTCAACTGCGGGAGCAGTCTCCTCGGTGAGCCAAGCGGGAGCGTTGGAAACCATCTTGACCTTGTCGGCGTTAACGCTTGCGTAAGCGACAACGTCAACAACAGTCTCGGCGTTGGGAACATAAACAGTGTCGCCGGAAACGAGTGCGAAGTGTGCCTCGTCTGCTGCTGCAGCATCCTGTGCAGGCTGGAAGACGGTAATCAAACCAATCACTGCATCGTCGGAGAGAATCTGTACAGAGCTTGTACGATCCTTGCCGG
>JAFZYD010000012.1 GCA_017616475.1 Bacteroidales bacterium | reverse complement strand
TTGAACATATAGATTCTGTTAGCCTCGGGTATTTCGCAGGTGCACTCAATCTCCTCGTTGTTGGGAGCTGCGCAGATGCGGACGTTGATGGTGGCGCTGACTTCGGGGTTGGCCTTGGAGGTGATGGTTACGGGCACGTTGTTGGACTCGGCTACTGCAACGGTGTTGCCGGTAGCGGTGAGGATACCCTTGCTGTCTACGGTGTAAGCACCCTCTGTGTATTCGTAGTTTACAGATAACTTAAGTGCGCCTTCGGGCTCTACCTCGAAGAAATCCTTGAGGTCAACGGACTCGCCGATGGGAACGAAGATGTTCTTCCTGGGAACGAGGTTTACTTTAATTTCAGCAACACCGGGAGCTACAACTTCCTTAGGGATGGATATGGACTTGTCCCCAATTGTGATGATAACGAACTCGTCGGTCTCGGTGATGGAAGGTTCGGGACCGGTCTTTTCGCCGCAGTCTTTCCAAGTGTCCTCTGCGCCGAAGCGGTACCACCACTTGTTATTGTCAAACTTGAACTCGGGGATTGCTACGCTGGCATTCACGGGATTGCCACTGGCGTCTTTCATAACTTCGCCATTGACAGTCCAGTAGAGCGCGCCGCCTTCGCCGTCCGTTACGCCGATTGTGGGAGCGGTTGCGTCCTGGCCATCTTCACCGTTCGCAATTGTGGCAGTTTTGCCATTTGTGAACTTGATGACATAACCATCCGCAGTTTCGGTAACGGATTCAACATACACCTTGTCTTTGAGAGCGTTTGCAATGGTGAACGCACTGTTGGCCGTAGCGGTCGTCTGAGTGAGTTCGTCCATCCTGCCCTCGAGAGCATCGAGACGAGCGTAAACGTCTGCGAGATCGATACAAGATGTTGCAAGCAACAAAATGCCTGCGAGCAACAAAGTAAAGTGCTTTCTCATAATGTGATTTTAATTAGTGGTTAAGTGAGTTTTTGATGTTTAAAATTAATAAAAAATATTTTTAATAATTAAATATTATCTGGTTAATCGATTGACGACTGGCTGAAGCCACACTTGTATCTTTGCAAATATAACAAATATTTTCCAACATTATTTTAAAATATTTTTCTTAAATTTGACTGATTATGGTTAAAGTTATTGAAATAAAAAAGAGCGTTTTTGCAGAAAATGATAAGGATGCAGCCGCTCTGAGGTCAGATTTGAAAGGCAGGGGAGTGTATCTGCTCAATTTGATGTCATCGCCCGGCGCCGGCAAAACCACCACTTTGATTGGCACAATAAACCGTCTGAAAGATAAAATAAAGGTGGCGGTAATGGAGGCCGATATAGACAGCGACGTGGATGCCGTTAAAATAAAGGAGGCGACCGGCGTCGAGTCAATTCAACTGCACACCGGCGGAATGTGCCACCTGGATGCGGAAATGACCCGCCAGGGGCTGGCCAATGTAGCGCTGGACGGTTGCGACCTGGTTATTCTTGAGAACGTGGGCAATTTGGTTTGCCCGGCCGAGTTTGACACAGGGGCCGTGCGAAACGCAATGATTCTCTCCGTTCCGGAAGGGGACGACAAGCCGCTCAAATATCCGCTTATGTTCACGGTGTGCGATTTGGTGCTTATTAACAAGACCGACGTTATGCCGTATTTCAATTTTGATATAGAGCGCTGCAAGGAGTATATCCGCCGCCGTAACCCCAATGCAAAAGTGATTCCCGTTTGCGCCAAAACCGGCGAAGGTCTGGATCTTTTTGCCGAATGGTTGCTGGAAGAAGTAAAGAATTGGAAACAATAAAAACCCGAGTTATATGCCCGAGATGTCAACCAAATTTGTCCCCAAGCACAAGGGAGACAAGAACCCGAACCCCAAACTGTTGAAATTCGTCCGCCACGTCACCGACCGTGTCGGAGGCAAAATAAAGATGGATTCCGACGCCCCGGAGTATTGGGGCCTGGCCTGCATCTTTGAAGACGAAATGGATGCGCAAACCCGCGAGGCTTCGCTGGATTTGCTGCTGGATATGCTCCCGAAGAACTTCTTCAAGGTGCGCGAGCATCATAAATATGTCGATTTGGTGGAGTGGAACCGCACCAAGCGCTACACTGCCACGGACGAGGAGTTCGACGCCCTGCTGGACAAACTCTCATACTTCGGTATGCTGGAGTATGACTACGGCGACAAATACACCAAAGACGGCCCCATCCCCGGTACCACTTACGACCGCAAGGACCGCATCTACTGGGTGCCGATGTTCGTGCCCGGCAGCGCGGAGTATACCAATATGAACACAGGTCTTATGGACCGCCACCCAGAGCTGGCGATGTTCTTCGAGCGGATGACTTTCCTGCCGCTGGAGAAAATCACCCCTATGGTGCCTATGGGCGGCAGCGGCATCGGTATGCACGTCATTCCGGTGGAGAAGGCCATCAGTATGGAGAATCAATCGCTTGACATAGAGCATATTTCTTATTGGCTCAAGCGCTACCAGGGGCATTTGGCAGTGGGCATATGCTCCTGCCGCTACGGCCGCAAGAAACTGGAAGAGGGGTGCGCGGATGATTACCGCGACTGGTGCATCGGCGTGGGCGATATGGCCGAATATCTGGTTGAGACGAACCGCGGCCACTATATTACATACGACGAGGCGATGGCCATTCTGCAAAAGGCAGAAGACCACGGCTTTGTGCATCAGGTAACCAATATCGACGGCGATGGCAAGATATTCGCCATTTGCAATTGCAACGTAAAGATTTGCAACGCACTGCGCACTTCTCAGCTGTTCAACACTCCCAATATGAGCCGCAGCGCCTATGTGGCCAAGGTGGAGCCCAAGAATTGCGTGGCCTGCGGCCGGTGCGTGGAATATTGCCCCGCCGGCGCCGTGAAGCTGGGCCAGAAGCTCTGCACCAAGCACGGCGGGCAGACCTATCCTAAGCAGGAGCTGCCCGACGCCTCCAAATGGGGGCCGCACAAGTGGAACGAGGACTACCGCGACCGCAACCGCATTAATTGCTACCCGACCGGCACGGCGCCTTGTAAGACCGCCTGCCCGGCACATATTGCAGTGCAGGGCTATCTCAAGAAGGCAGCAGAGGGCAAATATACCGAGGCGCTGGAGCTCATCAAGCGGGAGAATCCCTTCCCGGCTGTGTGCGGCCGCATCTGCAATCGCCGCTGCGAGGATGCCTGCACCCGCGGCACAATTGACAAGCCCATCGCCATAGACGCTGTAAAGAAATTCCTGGCAGACCGCGACCTCAAGGCCGAGACTCGTTTTGTACCCGAGGTTAACATTTGCTCCAATATAAATGAACGCTGGCCCGAGAAAATCGCCATAATAGGCGGCGGTCCGGCTGGTATGAGCTGCGCCAACTATCTGGCGACTATGGGCTACAAACCTACCGTATTCGAGAAAAATGAGGAACCCGGCGGTATGCTCCGCTACGGCATTCCTTCATATAAATTGGACAAGGAGGTTATAAAAGCCGAAATCGACATTATGAAAGAGATCGGCGTGGAAGTCCGCACCGGAATCGAGGTCGGCAAAGATGTCACCATCGCCCAGCTGCGCGAACAGGGCTACAAGGGCTTCTATGTGGCTATCGGCTGCCAGGGCGGTCGCCTGCCCGGCATCCCCGGCGAAACGCTGCAAGGCACCACTACCGCCATCGATTTTCTCCACGACGCCAACTGCGGCAAGGTGAAGGTCAGCGGCAAGGTGGTTGTTGTGGGCGGCGGCAATGTGGCAATTGACGCGGCCCGCGTGGCAATGCGCAGCGGCGCCAGCGAAGTTACTATGCTCTCGCTCGAAACCGAAGATATTATGCCCGCATCGCTCGAAGAGCGCAAAGAGGCCCGCGAAGACGGTGTGGTTTTGAAACCCGGCTGGGGCCCGAAGGAGGTTCTTGGAGAAGACAAGGTGAGCGGCATCGTGTTCAAGAAGTGCACCAGCGTATATGACGACCAGCACCGCTTCGCCCCGCAGTACGACGAGAACGAACTCATTACTCTCGATGCCGATATGGTGATTTTCGCTATCGGCCAGACGGTGATTCTCAAAGATCTTCTCAAAGATACCAGGGTGGAATTCTTCCGCGGAGTATATCCGGTTGCCGACAAACTTACCTATCAGACTGCAGAGCCCGACATTTTTGTGGGCGGTGACTGCTTCACCGGGCCCAAGTTCGCCATAGACGCCATTGCCGCAGGCAAGGAGGCTGCCGAGAGCCTGCACCGCTATGTGCAGCACGGCCATATGACCATAGGCCGCAACCGTCGCGACTTTATTGAACTGGACAAGCAGGATATTCTTGTTGAGAGCTACGACAACGGCTCCCGCCAGGCTCCGGAAGATTTCAACCCGGACAATAAGTTTGAAGAGTATCACGGCACACTCACGGAGGAGCAGGTGCGCAAAGAGACCGCCCGCTGCCTTAGTTGCGGCGCTTCGGTGGTAGACGAGAACCGCTGCATCGGTTGCGGCATCTGCACCACAAAGTGCGGCTTCGACGCAATCCACCTGTACCGCGAGCATCCCGAGGCCAGCGTTATGCGCACTTCAGAAGATAAGTTCGGTGGCATACTTCCTTATATGCTCAAGCGCACCGGCAAGATAATCTTCAAGAAGAAGTAGGAGATGCACGAGCTGGGCATAGTGTTCTACATTATCCGCGATGTAAAGAAGGCCGCGGAGGAGAATCTTGTGGATAAGGTCTCCGCCGTGGTTATGAACATCGGGGAGGTGTCCACTGTCGTGCCCGAACTGCTCACCGATTGCTGGCGCTGGGCCGCGGATAGGGAAGAGGTGCTCAAGGGCGCCGAACTCAAGTGCAACATTATACCCGCTGTGACCTGGTGCGACTCCTGCAAAAGCGAATATGCCACCGTTGCCCACGGGCGCAAGTGCCCGAACTGCGGCAGCGACAACACCTGGCTGCTGCGCGGTAATGAAGTTGAAATTAAAGAGATAGAAGTATAAATTAATTATAAGTATATGGCTTGTTTTATTGTACCATTGGCAGAGGCGGCGGTCGTGAGCGTATGCCGCGCCGTAGCTGCCCGCAACGGACGCCCTTCAAGTTTTGCAAAACGGCATCTGCCCGCTCTGGAAAAGATGCTTTGGGGCGGCTCCATTATGTTGATTGTAGACCATATTATTAATGGCGAACTCACCTGGCGGTTCCCGTTCTTCACTGCGCTAAATGCCGAAGGGGGCTTGCAAGTAATGTGGCAGGAAATGCTCACCGTGGGAGTTCCCATCGCTCTTGCCGCCACTCTTGTCTGGGTGGTTTATGCAGCAGCGAAAGATGCTCGAAATAGAAAAGTTACAAAAGCTAATATTCAATAACTAAATTAACTTTATTATGTTCTTCCAAGTTTATGGGGCACACGCCCTTTCACAATGGTTGATGATGTTTGCAGTCCTGCTGGGGCTCATTCTCTTCAACGAGTTCGCACGCCGCACCAAAGCCGGCGGAATCATCACTTTCCTGGTTATTCCGGTGGTTCTCACCGCCTACTTTTTGGCAATATGGCTCGGTGTAAGGGCCGGCAAGCAGTGGGCCCTCGACAACCAGACACACGTGTATATGCAAGGCTGGTTCCACTATGCCAAGTTGTATGCCGCCACGGCCGGGTGTATCGGCTTTATGATGATCAAATACAAATGGGGCATAGGTGCAAAACACTGGTTCAAACCGTTCCCTTTCATTATTGTTGGTATCAACATCCTCATCGCCTGCGTTTCCGACTTTGAGAGCGCCATCAACGGCTGGAACAAGTGGTGGCTCACTTCCGAGGGCGTTTGGCAGTACGGCGGCTGGCACAACGTTATGAACGGCGTGGCCGGTCTCATCAACATCTTCTGTATGACAGCGTGGTGGAATGTATATCCTTCCAAAGACAAGAAAGATATGATTTGGGCCGATATGACCTGGGTCTACATTGTTGTCTACGACATTTGGAACTTCGCCTATACCTACAACTGCCTGCCTACCCACAGCTGGTATTGCGGCGTTGCGCTGCTGCTCGCTCCCACCATCGCAGCTCTGTTGTGGAACCGCGGCGGCTGGATCCAGAACCGTGCCAACACCCTGGCCATCTGGTGTATGTTCGCACAGGTGTTCCCGCTGTTCCAGGAGACCTTTATGAACGGCAAACAGTGGTTCAGCTGGGCAACTCTCCCCGTGCTGTACCCTCAGGGAGCCGACACCATCGCCAAACTCTACGAAGTGGCCGGCATCACCAGCCAGACAGTGACCCCCGAAATAGTGGGTACCACTGTAGATCCTTCTGTAGTTGCGGCAAATCCCTCTATGATGATTTTCATCAGCGCACTGGCGCTCGTGACCAACATCGCAGCCCTTTGCTGGATTATCGCCATCTCCCGCAAACGCCACATCAATCCTTACAAGCAGGATGTATTCGTACATCAAAAGTACTACAAGGATGCTATGGCCCGCGCCGTGGTAGACTAACAGTCAAGCCCAAAAATCAGAAACCGCAGACGGAAATCCCGCCTGCGGTTTCTTTTTGAAAATTCCAACTTATCTGATAAATAACAGCTCTCTGTATTTTGGCAGCGGCCAGCAGGCGTCGTCCACTATAAGCTCCAGTTTGTCTATCTGGTAGCGTATTTCGTCCATCTTGGGCGCCACGGTGTCGTGGTAGGCGATGGCCTTGGTGTGTTCGTCTGCAATCTTATTGGCCTTCTTGCGGGCCTCCACCAGCTCGTCTACCATAGTCTCAATGTTGGAGGTGCGTTCTGCAATCTCCTCAATTATCTTGATGTTGCGAGCGGAGAGTTTGTCCGCCTTTTCTTTCCCGAAGGTGTCGTGCATATTGCGGATATTCTCCAGCAGCTGGCTCTGGTAACGGGTTGCTACGGGAATTATATGATTGATGGAGAGATCGCCCAGCACGCGGGCCTCTATCTGGATCTTTTTGGTGTAGGTTTCCCACTTGACTTCGTTGCGTGCCTCGAGCTCTTTCTTAGTCATCACGCCCATACCGGTGAACATATCTATGCTGCTCTTATCCAGGAAGCGCTCGAATATTACGGGGCACGATTTTTCGGTGTCAAGGCCGCGCTTCGCAGCCTCCTCAACCCACTCGTCGCTGTAGCCGTTGCCGTCGAACCGGATAGGTTTGCAGGTTTTTATATCCTCGCGAATCACATCCAATATGGCGTGGTACTTGGCCGTGTGGCCCGATTGGGGAGAGAATTTGGGGTCTTTTTCCAAGATTCCTATACGCTCGTCTACGCGGCGTTTGAAGTCTGTCAGCGCCTCTGCAACTGCGGCATTGAGGGTGAGCATAGCAGATGCGCAGTTGGCTTCGCTGCCCACGGCGCGGAACTCGAAGCGGTTCCCGGTGAAGGCGAACGGGCTGGTGCGGTTGCGGTCCGTGTTGTCTATCATAATTTCCGGGATCTCCGGAATATTCATCTTCATACCTTGTTTGCCCGCCATAGAGAGAGAGTCGACATCGGCGTTCTCTATATGGTCCAGCAGCTCGGTAACCTGCTTGCCCAGGAAAGACGATATGATTGCCGGCGGCGCCTCGTTGGCGCCAAGGCGGTGTGCGTTGGAAGCCGACATAATGCTGGCCTTGAGAAGGCCGTTGTGCCGATATACGCCCATAAGGGTTTCAACTATGAAGACCACGAAACGGAGGGTGTCCTCCGGGGTCTTGCCGGGGGCGTGAAGGCGCACTCCGGTGTCGGTGTTGAGACTCCAGTTGTTGTGCTTGCCGCTGCCGTTTATGCCGGCAAAAGGCTTTTCGTGCAGAAGCACGCGGAAGCCGTGTTTGCGGGCCACCTTGCGCATAAGGCTCATAAGCAGCATATTGTGGTCTACCGCAAGGTTTGTCTCTTCAAAAATGGGGGCGAGTTCAAACTGGTTGGGGGCTACCTCGTTGTGCCGTGTTTTGCAAGGGATGCCGAGTTCGAGGGCCTGGATTTCCAGGTCTTTCATAAAGGTCTGAACGCGGTCCGGAATGGTGCCGAAGTAGTGGTCGTCCATCTGCTGGTTCTTGGCAGAATCGTGACCCATAAGCGTGCGGCCGGTTAGCAGCAGGTCGGGGCGGGCGCAGTAAAGATCTGCGTCAACAAGGAAATACTCCTGCTCCCAGCCGAGGGTGCTGTATACCTTTTTTACATCGGGATAGAAATAATGGCAAACCGCTGTTGCGGCAATGTTCACGGCGTGCAGTGACTTTAGCAGCGGAGCCTTATAGTCGAGAGCCTCACCGCTATAGGAGATAAACACGGTGGGAATACACAGAGTATCATCTATGATAAACACGGGTGAAGTCGGATCCCAGGCGGAGTAGCCGCGCGCTTCGAATGTAGAGCGGATACCGCCGCTGGGGAATGAGCTGGCATCGGGTTCCTGCTGTACCAGAAGTTTCCCGCTGAGCTGCTCTATCATACCGCCGTTGCCATCCAAATCGATGAATGCATCGTGCTTTTCTGCAGTACCCTCGGTAAGCGGCTGGAACCAGTGAGTGTAGTGGGTAACGCCGTTCTCGCTGGCCCACTTAAGCATTCCCGAAGCAACGGCGTCGGCAATGTGAGGCTCCAACTTGGCGCCGTTGTCAATCACATCCAACATTTTTTCATAAACCTGCTTGGGCAGGTACTTGTACATCTTTTCGCGATTGAACACTTTTTTGCCAAAGTATTCGGCCGGTCTCTCTGCCGGAGCTTTGATGTTGAGCGGTGTCTTCTTGAATGCCTCCGCTACGACCTGGAATCTTAAGTTTGCCATAGAATTATAAATATTTGCAATTTTAGTCACTTGGAGGTTAAAATCAAAACTTAATCGTTAAAAGAGTTCTATTATCGCTGTTTAATAGGAGAAATTTGCCATATTTGCCAAAAAGTTGGGAAATGGTCTCTAAAAGTGGTACGTACAAATTTTGCATTGCAGCATTAATCGCTTTTGTTGCATTGATTATTTCGTACATATGCACGAATATGAACCGAACCATCTCCGGAGAGAAGACCACATTGAAGTACTGGCAGACATTCACTGAATGGATAACACGCGGTCGGGAAAAACTCCCGGCGAATGATGTGGTTTTCATAAATGTCGACC
>JAFZYD010000004.1 GCA_017616475.1 Bacteroidales bacterium | reverse complement strand
GAGCGGAAGACGAGGTTCGAACCCGCGACCCTCAGCTTGGAAGGCTGATGCTCTACCAACTGAGCTACTTCCGCTTTTGACTCATAAAATAAGCGAAAATGCTGCTTCAAGCTGTTTTTCCTACAACATTTCCGCCTTTATAAATCTTGTGGGAAGAGATGGATTCGAACCACCGTAGGCGTAAGCCAGCAGATTTACAGTCTGCCCCATTTGACCGCTCTGGTATCTTCCCCTTCAATATAGAGCCGATAGACGGATTCGAACCCCCGACCTGCTGTTTACAAAACAGCTGCTCTACCGACTGAGCTATATCGGCCAAAAGTTTTTTTCTTTTGGGACTGCAAAGATATACGGATTTTTCTAATTGCCAAAATTTTCGGTAACTTTTTGAAGGATATCTTCCCAGCCCATTTTGCACTCTGAATATTGCTGTGCCACGGTGGCCTGTTCAATGAATTTGTCCGGCACTCCGACAGCGATTACGCGCTTGTCCAGCCCCCGGTCGGCGACATACTCGCAAACCGCTCCGTGCAGGCCGCCCACCACCGTGCCGTCCTCCACCGTGAGGATGGTGTCGGCGGCTGCGCACGCGGCCTCAAGAGCCTCTGTATCAATTGGCTTGAGGAATCGCATATCGTAGTGCAAGATTTCGGCGCCCAGTTTCTCGCGAGCCGCCTCCACCGCCTGCGCGCACTTGTTCCCGATTGGACCTATAGATAATATAGCCACTCCGCCGCCGTCGCTGCGCTTCACCGCCTTGCCAAAGGGGATCTTTTCGAACGCCGCGCCGCGCCACGCCGCTCCCTCTCCGCATCCGCGCGGGTAGCGGATAATTGTGGCGGGCCAGTCGCTCTGCGCCGCGCTGTAAAGCAGGTTGCGCAGGTCGGTCTCGTTGTAGGGCGATGCTATGGCAATGCCGGGCACGCTGCGGAAAGCGGCCATATCGAACACACCGTGATGGGTGGCGCCGTCCTCGCCCACGAGTCCGCCGCGGTCCAGGCAGAAAATGACTTTAAGATGCTGCAGCGCCACGTCGTGAACCAAGTTGTCGTAGGCGCGCTGCATAAACGACGAATAGATGTTGCAAACCGGCAGCATTCCGGCTGCGGCCAGACCGGCGGAAAAAGTCACCGCGTGCCCCTCCGCTATGCCCACGTCGAACACGCGGTCCGGGAAGCGTTCTTTCATTATGTCCAGGCTGCTGCCGCGCAGCATCGCGGGGGTGATGCCCACAATGCGGGGGTCGGCCGCAGCCAGTTCCGTCACGGTTTCGCCGAACACCGTCTGGTATTTGGCGGGGCCGCCTTTGGCGTGGTTGGTTTCTCCGGTCTCCGGGTCAAAGACGCCGGGGGCGTGCCAAACCTCGGGGTTTTCCTCGGCCGGCTTGTAACCCTTGCCCTTTACGGTGACAAGGTGCAGGATCTTGGGCCCCTCGAGCTTCTTGAGGCGCTCCAGAATCGAAATCACGGCCCCCAGGTCGTTGCCGTCTATAGGACCGAAATATCTGAAGCCCAGCGAATCGAACATCGACACCGTCTGGGTGTTGTGCAGCAGGAACTTTTTGGTGCTGCGGGTGAGGGCCTGCAGAAACTCGCGGAACTTGCCTTCGCCCAGCCGCCGCCAGATGCTCTTTTTGATGCGGTTGTAGCCCGCGCCGGTGGTGATGCGCATCAGGTGGCGGTGCATCGCGTCGTTGGGCACGTCTATGCTTATGCGGTTGTCGTTCAGAATCACCAGCAGGTTGGCGCGGCTGCTGCCGGCGTTGTTGAGCCCTTCGAAAGCCAGTCCGCCCGACATCGCCCCGTCGCCTATCACCGCTATATGGTTGGCCTCTATACCGCTAAGCTGGTCTGCCACCGCCATACCCAGCGCAGCGGAAATGGAGGTGGAGGCGTGTCCGGCGCCGAAAGCGTCGTATTCGCTCTCGTCGCGGCGGGGGAAGCCGCTCAGGCCGTCTTTTTCGCGGTTGTGCTGGAAGGAAACGCGCCGGCCGGTGATTATCTTATGGGCGTAGGCCTGGTGACCGACGTCCCACACAATTTTGTCTTTGGGCGCGTCGAACACCTTGTGCAGGGCCACGGCAATTTCCACTGCGCCCAAACTTGAGCCGATATGGCCCGGGTTGTGCGCGCAGCACTCCACAATATATTCCCTGATTTCCCGGCAGAGCTGCTCTAGCTGCTCCTGGCTGAGGCCTTTCAGGTCGGCGGGAGAATTGACTGTGTCTAGAAGCCGGCTCAATTACTGCTGACGATAAGGGGTGGTGTAGTCTTCTTCCCTGACGATGGTCTGCTCGCGGTCGGCGCCCACGGATATAATCTTCACGGGAAGCTTGAGCTCCTCTTCTATGAACTTTATGAACACCCGGAACTCGTAGGGGAAGTCGCTCTCGCTGCGGGCGCCGGAAAGGGGCTTGTGCCAACCTTTGAACTCCTTGTACACCGGCTGTATGTCGGCCTGGGTGTCGAACGGGAACGATTTGGTGGGCTCGCCGTCTACAATGTAGCTGGTGGCTACCTTGATGGTGTCAAAATCGTCCATCACATCGGCCTTCATCATAATAAGGTCGGTGACTCCGTTGAGCATAATAGCATATTTGAGCGCTACCAAATCGAGCCAGCCGCAGCGGCGCGGACGGCCTGTCACAGCTCCGTATTCGGCGCCGTTGTTGCGCAGGCGCTCGCCCGTTTCGTCGTTAAGCTCGGTGGGGAACGGACCGCTGCCCACGCGGGTGCAGTAGGCCTTGAAGATGCCGTACACGCGGCCCACGTGGCGGGGCGCTATGCCCAAGCCCACGCAGGCGCCGGGGCAGATGGTGTTGGAGCTGGTCACGAACGGGTAGGAGCCGAAATCGATGTCCAGCATACTGCCCTGCGCACCTTCTGCCAGTATCTTCTTGTTGTTCTCCAAGCATTCGTTGGCAAAATATTCACCGTCTATCAGCTTGAATTTCTTGAGATATTCAACAGCCTCCAGCCATTCGGCCTCGTGCTCTTCGGCATTATATTCAAAATTGAACTGGCGCAGATATTCTATGTGCTTGGCCTTGAGGGCCGCGAAGCGTTCCTTGAAATTGGCTGCCAGGGTGTCGCCCACGCGCAGTCCCACGCGGCTCACTTTGTCCGTGTAGGTGGGGCCGATGCCCTTTAGGGTGGAGCCTATCTTGGATTTGCCCTTGGATGCCTCCTGGGCGGCGTCTATAATTTTGTGCGTAGGGAGAATCAGGTGCACCTTCTTGGATATGTACAGGCGTTCCTTCAAAGGGATGCCCGCCGCCTCTATATTCTCGCACTCCTCCTTGAAAGTGACGGGGTCCAGAACCACTCCGCCTCCCACTATATTGATGGTGCCTTTGCGGAAAACTCCGCTGGGGACGCTCCGCAGCACATATTTCTTGCCGTCAAAGCGTATGGAATGCCCCGCGTTGGGACCTCCTTGAAAGCGGGCGATGACCTGATAGGTCTCTGCCAGCACGTCCACAATTTTACCTTTGCCCTCGTCGCCCCATTGCAGGCCCAATACTACATCCAGTTTCATAGATTTCAGATAAGTTGTTTTGTTTTTCGCGCGAAATACAAAGTTACAGCTAATAGTTGACAAAAGAAAATTTTAGTAAATTTGTGTATGCAAAGACGCGACTTTTTCAAGACATCGGCGGCGTTGGCGGCTTCGGCGGCCCTGCCAGGCTGCAATGTGGCCCGCGGCGGTTTTTCCGACGACCTGCTGCTGGACTGGCGCCCTTACACCGGCTGTCTCAAATATACCTTTACCATAGCGACCTATTCCCGCACCGAAACTCCGCTGGTGCTGGTGCGGCTCCGCTGGCGCGATTATGTGGGCTACGGCGAGGCCTCTATGCCGCAGTATCTGGGCGAAAGCACCGCTTCGGTCACCGCCTTTCTAGCCAGGGTCGCGGAGGAGGTGCTGCCGCGCTTCAAAGATCCGTTCCGGATGGAGGAGATTCTCACGGCCGTCGATTCTCTGGCCGAGCGCAACACTGCTGCCAAGGCGGCGGTGGATATTGCCCTGCACGACCTCACAGGCAAGATTATGGGCCGGCCATGGTGGCAGATATGGGGCTGGAACGACGCCGACACCCCCTGCACGTCCTACACTATCGGTTATGATGCAGACGACGCCGTGGTCAACGAAAAAATAGACGAGGCTTCCTGGACCAAAGTGGTCAAGGTAAAACTCGGGATGGGAGAGGAGCAGGACAAACGTATGATAAATCTTATCCGCGCCAAGTTGGATACCGTTATTTGCGTCGATGCGAACCAGGGCTGGAAGAGCCGCGAGATGGCTCTGGATATGATACACTGGCTGGCGGAGCGCAATGTGTGCCTCATAGAGCAGCCTATGGCCAAGGAAGATTTGGACTCCGCCGCATGGCTCACGGAACGCAGCCCGCTCCCCGTGATTGCAGACGAAGCGTGCCAGCGTCTGGCGGACATCCCGCGCCTTGCAGGGGCCTACCACGGCATCAACATCAAGCTGATGAAGTGCACCGGTATGCGCGAGGCGCACCGCATGGCGACTTTGGCCCGCGCCCTGGGGATGGAGGTGATGCTCGGCTGTATGACGGAGACCTCCGTGGCAATTTCTGCTGCGGCGCAGCTCTCTCCCGTGGCCCGGTGGGCCGATTTGGACGGCAATATCCTGCTCTCCAACGATTGCTTCTCCGGGATGAAACTCACCGAGGGCAAGATTACCCTCTCCGACGCCCCCGGCATAGGCGTTGAACCTTTGAAACCCTTTGAAGAATTATGAAACGAATATTTGCTTTAGTGATGCTTTTCGCAGGTTTTTTTAGTGCTTTGGCCCAGGATGCCGATCTTACCCCTTTTGGCAAGGCAAAACCGGAGGTCGAGGAATTTGTGGCGCCGCCCGCCTGGGATATGGAGGTGGCTTTCGCCGCCCGCGACACGTGTGAACTCTCAATGGACCTTTATTTCCCGAAGGACGACAGGGAGACGCACCCGTGCGCGGTGTTTGTCTACGGCGGCGGCTTTGTTCAAAACAACCAGCGCGAAGAAGGGGTGGTGAAGTATTGCCGCAGGTTGGCGGACGCCGGCTATGTCACGGCCGCAATTGACTATCGACTTGGGCTCAAGGGTGTCAAGAGCAACAGCGTGCTCAAGCTGGCCAAGAATCTGGACAAAGCGCTTGCAGCCTCCACGGAAGATTTGTTCTCTGCAGTCAAATATCTGATGGACAACGCTCCGGAGCTGTGCATAGATCCGTCCCAAATTATCATTATTGGCAGCAGCGCGGGCGCGATGACGGTGCTTCAGGCCGACTATGAGCTGGGCAACCGAACTGCGCTTGCGGCGCAGATGCCGGAGGGGTTCCGCTTCGCGGCGGTGGTGTCGTTCTCCGGCGCCATCTTCTCCCACAAAGGCAAGCCTCAGTGGAAGGTCCAGAGCCCGGCCCCCACGCTCTTCTTCCACGGCACCTCCGACGAACTGGTCACCTACGACAAGATTCAAGTCCTCAACCTGGGGCTTTTCGGCACCAACTCCCTGGTCAAGCGCTTCGAAAAGTTTGAATATCCATATATGTGCATCCGTTTCGGCAACCGCTTCCACGAAGTGGCCGCCTTTATGAACACCTGCTTCGACCAGACCCTGGGCTTCATAGAGCAATATGTCGTCCAAAAGAAAAACTGGCGGGTCGACATCTCCGTCACCGACCCCTCGATGGACATAGCTCAACCCTGGACCTTCACCACCAAGGATATTTACGGGAAATAGCGCCGGCTCGGAGCGAAGCCGCAGACGGCGGCTATTCGCAGCGGAGGGCTTCGACGACGTCCATGGCGGCGGCGCGGCGGGCGGGGAGG
>JAFZYD010000011.1 GCA_017616475.1 Bacteroidales bacterium | reverse complement strand
TCACAGAGGTTGCCGGTGGCGCCGCGTGGCAGGTTTCTTCGACACGCAGACGGCCGTGGGGCGTTTTGGCCGGGCCGCAGGGATTGAGCAAGCCGGGGCGTAAAAGAGTCCGGAGCTTGAAAGTTTTTAAGGGCGGATCTTCGCCCAAGAAAACTTTGCAAGCGCAGGCTTACGCCCGGCGCGACAAAGAGATCTCTCCACTCGCTTCGCTCGGTCGAGATGACAGGCCCGGTCGTCGAGCAGAGATCTCTCCACTCGCTCCGCTCGGTCGAGATGACAGGCCCGCCCGGTGATTGTCTCTGGCATTCCCGGCCCGCCATCATCGCCATCAGTTTTATTTGCAGGTTCCGGAAAAGTGAGTATCTTTGCAAAAAAGGAGACAAATCCGAAATATGCGTAGTTTAGTCTATTAGCGTCGGTGAGTTTTCCTTTTTTCTTTTATACAAGGTACTTGCTGCTAGTTCGCGTCGACCTTTGCGAACCTCTTCTGCAAAGAAATAAGTATCTCCCGACTCAATCGTTTTGGTGTATAGAATCGTGTCTTGAATTCGCTTGTTCTTCGAGGTAGTAATGGTGTCGTACGAGCTTACGATAGTGGGAATCATTAACATATCAGACAACGTTAACTGACTCTGGCCGCGCAAAGATTCTCTGTCATTACCATGAATCTTAATAGCGTGTCTGACGGCACTGTTGTCTACAGTGTGGTTCCAAGTACAATCTATCTTGACCCCGAATAGACTCAAATCATTGACAACACTCCCGGATACAGGAGCGACAATACTTTTTAGTAACCCATCCTTGGTGGCCTCTGCTTCTTTCAAGAAATCCTCAAAGGTCCCCTCATAGTACGTAAACAATGCCTTCATTAACGCCGATAAACCAGGTTATTGGACCAGCTTAGGATTATTTGACCAGCATAATCTTGTGGATTAGGAACTGCCTGACAATCAATCTATCACTGTCCTTGAATCAACAATATGCCCTAACAGTTCCATTTGAACCGGATGGAGAACCGGTATGACAAAGATAACAATCATTCTCGCACGGCCAAAACGCATCGTGGTGTTGGTGGGCGAGCGCGGATGGTGCTGGAGTAAGTGGTTGATATATAGGGTGTTAAGAATTTGCGGCCCGCGCTCGCCGGCCCCGCAAGTGGTCGAGAGCGGGGCTCTAAATTCTAACGCGCTGAATACTAGTGGTTTGGCTGAACCGCGCCCGCGCTCGGTGCTGCGACGTCCCGCCGTGCGAGCGGAGATCTCTCCACTCGCTTCTCTCGGTCGAGATGACAGGCCTCCCGGCGCGACACCGGAGATCTCTCCACTCGCTCCGCTCGGTCGAGATGACAGGCCCGCCCGGAAACATTTCGAAATATTTCGCGCGTATGTACCAATATTAAAAATAATTTTCTTAACTTTGAGGGTCATAGTTTTTATGAACAAAACTGTTTAACTGAAAATGAAGAGATTGTTTACTGCTTTGTGTGTTATGTGTGTGGCTCTGGCGGCCACTCTGTCCTGCTCTGTAAGCGGCCCCGAAGGCCCTGAAGCCTGCAAAGACGTCTTTGAGATTCGGTGCGGCATCGAGCCGTTCGTTATGGCCGAAGCCGCCGGCGCAGCCACCGCCGAAGCCGCCCCCGCAACAACCGCAGCCCCGGCAGCCGCCCCTGCCACCAAAGTCCAGACCACCGTTAGCGGCGCGGACCTTGCCTCCACCTGGGAGGAGGGCGATGCCATAGGCGTTTTCCCCAGCATCGGCGGCGACCAAGTCTCCTTCTCGCTCGTGAGCGGTGCGGGCTCTTCCAACTGCATTTTCAACGGCGACGGATGGGGTCTTTCCGGCCGCGCCCAATACGCTGCATATTTCCCCTATAGCGCAGATAATTACGGCGACTCCGATGCATATAAGTCCGTCAAGGTTTCCTACATCGGCCAGAAGCAGGCCGCCAAGGGCGCCTATGGCGTGGGCCAGTTCGATTTTATGGCCTGCCCCGCAACGACCCCGTCGTTTGACGACCCGGCCGACCCGTTTGGCACTTGCACCTTCACCTTCAAGCACCTCGGCGCGCTGCTGATGCTGGATGTCACTTTCACCTCCACATCCACCTTGAGCAAGCTCGAACTTATCACCAACGGCAGCCGGTTCACCGAATTCGGCACCGTGGACCTGTCCGCAGCCGCCCCCGCAATCGCCTCGGTTTCCAAGGGCACGACCCTTAGCCTGGACGTTGCCGGCATCTCCGTCACCGCGGGCGAAACCGCGCGTTTCTATCTGATGGTGGCGCCCGACAATCTGTCCGGCGAAATGCCCACCGTCAAGGTGACCACCTCCACCGGTGCGGTATTATCCAAGCAGTTGCCCGTCACCTTCAATTTCGAAGCTGGCCGGGCATACTCCGCCAACGTACAGATGCCCGCCGCCCCTGCACCCACCGTGCCCAGCGCCGGCGACGGCCTCACGATCTACAACACCACCGGCAATTTCAAATACCGCTACGGCCCCTCCATCATTATGAACGACGACGGCACCATTGACGCCTGGTTTGCGTCGCCCGGCAGCCTTGTTCCCGGCAGCGGTATGGCAGATGTGTTCACCTGGCGCCGCTCTTCCGACGGC
>JAFZYD010000109.1 GCA_017616475.1 Bacteroidales bacterium | reverse complement strand
GTGTTGCGGTATTTGTCCGGAATGAGTTTCACGTCGCCGTTCTCTACACTTGCAAGGGCCTCTTTGGCAAGCAGTTCCATCTTAAGGAACCACTGGGTGGAGAGTTTGGGCTCTATAACGGCGTTGGTGCGCTCGCTGTAGCCTATGGGCGAAACGTAATCTTCTGTCTTTACCAGGTTGCCGGCGTCCGCCAGCATCTGCTCTATCTTTTTGCGCGCTTCAAAGCGGTCTTCACCCACCAAAATCTGCGCCTTCTCGTTCAGGCGGCCGTGGTCGTCTATAATGTCGATGGTCTCCAGGTTGTGACGGAGGCCAATTTCGTAGTCGTTCACATCGTGGGCCGGAGTCACCTTAAGGCAGCCGGTACCGAAGTCCATCTCCACGTAATCGTCCTCAATAACGGGTATCTCCTTGTTAATGAGCGGAATGAGGACCTTCTTGCCGTGCAGCCAGGTGTGGCGCTCGTCCTTGGGATTGACGCATATCGCAGCATCGGCCATAATGGTCTCCGGGCGGGTGGTGGCAATAACCAGGAACTTGTCGGTGGGGTTGCCCTTGCCATCGCTCACAAAGTAGCGCAGGTGGTAGAACTTGCTCTGGGTGTCGCGGTGAATAACCTCCTCGTCGCTCACAGCGGTGAGGCCCACGGGATCCCAGTTCACCATACGGGCGCCGCGGTATATGTAGCCCTTGTCATAAAAATAGCAGAAAGTATTAATCACCGCCTGGCTCAAATCGGGGTCCATAGTGAACTTGGTGCGGCCCCAGTCGCAGCTGGCGCCCAGTTTGCGCAACTGCTTTAGTATTATGCCGCCGTGCTCCTCCTTCCACGCCCAGGCGTGTTTGAGGAACTCTTCGCGGGTTAAATCTTCCTTTTTAATACCCTGGCTGGCAAGGCGTGTAACAACTTTATTTTCGGTTGCTATAGAGGCGTGGTCCGTGCCGGGAACCCAGCAGGCGTTCTTGCCGTCCATACGCGCCTTGCGAATAAGCACGTCGTTTATTGTATTGTTGAGCACGTGGCCCATGTGCAGGATGCCCGTCACGTTGGGCGGGGGAATCACAATAGTGTAGGGCTCGCGGCCGTCGGGCTCAGAATGAAAGCATTTGTGGTCCAGCCACCAGCCGTACCACTTGTCTTCTACGTTCGAAGGATTGTATTTCGCTTCTAACTCCATTTCTTCTATAATCTAATATCTCGCAAATTTAATCAATTCATCGTAAACTTTATGCACCGGGAAGCCCATTACATTATAAAATGAACCTTCCATTCCGGTGCAGGCTGCGTAACCCAGCCACTCCTGCACTCCGTAGGCGCCCGCCTTGTCAAAAGGTTTGCACGTATCTATATAATAATCAATCTCTTCCTGCGTCAGGACGCGAAATGTCACAAGAGTCGAGTCCGACACCGTTTCGCAGTGGGCCGCGTCGCGCACTGTAACCGCCGTAATCACTGTGTGGGTGCGTCCGGACAGGCTCTGCAGCATCTCCACCGCCTCCTGCCTGCTGTGCGGCTTGCCCATAATGAGGTTGTCCAGCAGCACCATAGTGTCGGCAGTTATAAGAATCTCGTCCTGAGCCAACTCCCGCCAGAAGCCGCGCGACTTGCCCAGCGACATAAGCGCCGGGACGGCGGTGTGCGGCACATCCTCCGGGATGCTCTCCTCGAAGCTGGTGCGGGTGTCCACCGTAAATTCTACGTTAAGCCCGGCGAGCAGTTCCCTGCGCCTCGGCGAATTACTCGCCAGTATTACTTTTTTGCCATTGAGATTCATAGAGCCGCGAATTTACTTATTTTGCTTAACTTTGTCAAAATTAGCATTTCCATTATGAAAAAGTCATTTCTCGCACTCTGCGCCGTTGCCGCCACCCTGCTGTGCGCCTGCAACAAGACCACCACTGTTTCAGTCAAGGATTTCGGGGCGGTTCCCGACGATGGAATTAACGATGCGGAGGCGCTGCGCAAGGCGGCGGCGTACTGTCGCGAAAACCCCGGCACAACGCTGGTCTTTCCCGCCGGTGTATATGATTTCTCCGACCCGGAAGCGGCAAAGATAGAGCGCGAGGCCATCGACGGCACCTACGGCTGGGGGCTGCAGGTGCAGCGCTACCTTTTCATCCCGACTAAGCCGTACGTCACCGGGCTGGACTTCACCGGAGCCAAGGATTTGACCATCGAGGGCTACGGCGCCAAATTGATGGTGGAAGGCTGGATGGAGGTATTCGCTTTCGTACGGTGCAAGAACGTGATTGTCAAGGGCCTGCAACTGGACTACAAGCGCCATAACAACATCGAGGCGGTCATCACAAACATAACCGGCGACACCATCGAGGCCGAATTCGACCCTGTTTATTACAAATACAGCGACAAGCTGGTCCAAGGCCGCACAGAATTCTTCGACCCTGTTGCAGGGCAGTTCTTTGACTGCGACGGCGGCCTGGCAGGCAGCCCGGAACCCGGCAAGGTGCAGTTCAAGTTTACCAAGAACAACGCTAAGGTGGGCGACATACTTGTCATACGCCACGGCGGGCACTACCGTCCCTGCTATATGCTGCGCGAGAGCGAGAACATAACTCTCAAAGACATAATTATTTACAGCTTCCCGGGAATGGGCGTCGTGGGGCACGAGACGGAAAACATCCTGCTGGACCACATCCAGATAGTCCCCTACCCCGGCCGCTACACAAGCACCACCACCGACGCGACCCACTTTACCTCCTGCCGCGGCAACATCACCATCCAGAACTGCATGTTCCGCGGCTGTCTGGACGATTGCACCAACATCCACAACTATTACTGGTATCCTTATGCTCAGGAAGACCCGAACAAAGTTGAAATCCGCGTAGAAAATGCCGACCTGCACGCACAGTCGCTGGACTATCCGCACAAGGGTGACACGCTCCATCTGGTTCACCGCCGCACGCTGGAGCACTTCGAAAAATTCGTGGTACGGGCAGTGGACACATCCTGGGTAGATTGGAAAGTCGTGGTCACTCTGGACCGACCCATCACCCCTGAGCAGTGCGACAGCTGCTTTATGTACAACAACACCTTCACCTACGCCAACATAGTGAACAACACGGTGATATCCAAGTCCGGCCGCGCATTTTACGTGAAGGTGCCGCGCGCCTACGTCGGGTACAACAAGATCTTCAGGACCTCTATGAGCGCCCTCAAACTCGGCGGCGAACTCTGGTGGCACGAGGCGGGCCCCATACGCGATATGGTGGTGGAGCACAACTACATTTCCGAGTGCAACTATCTGTACAAGTTCCTCCAGATGCCCGACTGGGACGGATCTGCAATCTACGTCACATCGGATGTCGAGGAGCACGGCCCGTATGTCAATTCCGGCCTGATTGTCCGTAACAACGTGTTCGCGGACAACTACGGCAAGACCATCTATCTCAACGACTGCGAAAACTGCCAGTTCTACGACAACATCTGCCCGGATTTCGGCATCACGCAAATCCACTGCCGCAACATAAGCGTAGACGGCAAAATACTGCCCGCAGAATAGTACGATATGAAACATTTACGTTACTTATTTCTGGCCTTCGCATTGCTGGCGATCCCGGCCCAGGCCAAAGACATCGACCTTAAGAAGTTCGGCGCCAGCGCGGACGGCGTCACCAAGGTAACCAAAGTGCTGCAGAAGGCCATCGACAAGGTCTCCGCGTCGGGCGGCGGCCGCGTCATACTTTCCGGCGGCACGTTTCTCTCCGGACCTATAGAACTCAAGAGCGGTGTCGATCTGCATATCGATGCCGGAGCGGTGCTGCTGGCATCCCCCGACATCAACGATTTTCCCAACCGCACCGACGCCCGGCATTACAATACGGATGCCCTGCCCCGCAAGCGCAACGCGGCGTTCATTTTTGCCGACGAAGCAGAGAACATAGCCATCAGCGGCCGCGGGACAATCAACTGCAACGGAGAGCACCATATCAGAAAGATTCCAGACGATGAATACCGGGGAGGATGGCCTTTCAAACGTGTTCACCCTACAGAGCAGACCCTGCCCAGAGTGGTGTTCTTTGCAGGTTGCAAGTTTGTGACAGTGACCGATGTCACGATGGTGGGGCAGCCCGCCGGCTGGAGCTACTGGGTACACGACTGCGACTTTGTGCACTTTGACCGGTGCAAGATTCTCTCAGATATGCGCTTCCCCAACAACGACGGCATACATATAAACTGTTCCAGGGACGTAACTGTCTCCAACTGCATAATTGAGGCGGGCGACGACGCCGTAATAGTGCGCGCCAACAGCCGGTCGCTACAACAGAACACCGCCTGCGAACGGGTTGTGGTAACCAACTGTACACTAAAGTCCTGGGCCTATGCCATCCGCCTGGGCTGGTCCAACGACGGACATATCCACAACTGCATATTCTCCAATCTCACAATCACCCACAGCTGGCTGGGAATTGGCATAGACTTCCCCAGACCGGGCTACAACACCGATTTCGGACTCGAGTGTTCATTGAT
>JAFZYD010000108.1 GCA_017616475.1 Bacteroidales bacterium | reverse complement strand
CTTATGGAGTGGTGCCTGCGCCAGGATTTGAACGAGCGCGCAAACCGCTATATGGCCGTGCTCGACCCCATCAAGCTTGTCGTAGACAATTGGGAAGAGGGCAAGGTGGAGTGGTTCGAGGCTCCGCTGAACCCCGCCGACCCCGACGGAGCGAAGCGCCGCGTGCCTTTCACCAAAGAGCTTTACATAGAGCGCGAAGACTTTATGGAGGACGCGCCCAAGAAGTATTTCCGCCTGAAACCGGACGGCGAAGTGCGCTTGAAATATACCTACATTGTCAAATGCACCTCGTTTGAAAAGGATGCCGACGGCAATGTAACGGTAGTCCACTGCGAGGTAGACCCCACCTCCAAACCGGGCGCCGGCGAGTGGCGCAGCGTAAAGGGCACCATCCACTGGGTTTCGCAGCAGTTTGCAGAAAAGATTGAGGCCCGCATTTTCGACACCCTCTTTACGGAGGAACAGATGGGCGCAATCCCCGAGGGCGTGGACTATAAAGATTACCTGAACCCTAACTCGCTGGTGATAAAGACCGCCTATGCCGAGCCCGATTTGCTAAAGGATGCCAGCGGCATCGCAGTGCAGTTCGAGCGCACTGGCTATTTCTTCCACGATTCCAAGACGGGCGCCTGGAACAAGGCGACCGGCCTCAGGGATTCCTTCAAAATCAAATAAGATTATTTGAGCGACACCGACGCCTCTATGGCCACCACGCTTTGCGCGCTGGCCACTACCGGCGTTATGTCCATACTGTCAATCTGCGGCGCGGCGGCGGCCAGGGCGCTGAGCCGGCGCAGCGTGTCGGTGAAAAGGACTTCGCTCAGTTGGAGGTCGCCTTTCACAAGGCGGAACGCCTCGGTGGCCCCTTCACGTGTAACCGGCATAGTGCAGGCGACAAACTCCGAGGGCTTATTATTTTGGGCAGGGTAGGCAGCGCATATAATCAAATGGCCGTACTTGGCGCGGCTGCGTATGCCAAAATAGGCCCGTGCGCCGGCCATCGAGGCGCTCATTGTAACGCCGCTGACGTCGGAAGACTGCATTAACCGCTTGAATTCAAGGCGCATAGTGTTTTCGTCCGTAATGTCTTCTATGGTTTCCGACCGGTCGGGTTCGTGCACATCTATGCTGCGCATATTTACGGGGTAGCCTATTTCTATGGCGGCACTCTTTGCCTCTGCTATTGTGGTGGCCACCAGCGCCTTGTCGCGGGCTATGCCGATAGCGTCCAGCAGCCGCAGCGAATCGTCGGCAGAAAGGACCGCGCCCGCGGCATCGCCCAGCACGGTGCGTATAATCTCCTTGTCCACAGGGGGGTAGCCCGCCTCTGTGCTGTGGCTCACAATAAGGTTGTCAGGTGATATGGCCGGAATGCGAATCATAGCGTCAAAGTTAATAGATTTTTATTATCTTTGACAAAATATGCGCTTATGATAGATCAGGCTTACGATTTAATAAAAACCCTCACGGGCGGCTTTGAGCCGGAAATAGGCATTGTGCTTGGCAGCGGCCTGCAATCCGTTGCAAAGAGTATGAACGTAGAGCACACGGTTGCTTTCGCTTCCATTCCCGGTTTTCCCGTTCCCACCGCCCCCGGCCATCTGGGCTCATTCTTGTTCGGCACCATTGCCGGCCGCAAAGTGTGCATAGCCGAAGGGCGGCTGCACTATTACGAAGGCTTCACAATGGAGCAGGTGGTGGCTCCGGTGCGGGTTATGGCCCGGCTGGGCGCCAAGATGCTGTTTGTTACCAACGCCGCCGGCGCCGTGAACACCAGCTACCGGATAGGCGACATAATGGTTATTACAGACCATATTAACCTGATGCCCAACCCCCTGATGGGCGCCGAAGCGCTCAAATACGGGGAGCGCTTTGTAGATATGTCGCAGCCCTACGACAACAAGCTTAATATGACCGCGATGCTGTGCGCAGTCCATATGGGCATCGCCATAAAGAGCGGTGTGTATATGGGCGTCACCGGCCCTTCTTATGAGACCGCCGCGGAGAATCGTTTCTTCCGCATAGCCGGCGCCGACGCGGTTGGTATGTCCACCACTCCGGAGGCTATTGCCGCCGTCCAGATGGGGCTCAAGGTTCTGGGCCTTGCGGTGATAACCGGCCTGCCCAGGGACGCCGCCCCCGGCGCCGCAGCCGACGCCAGGGAGGTTATTGCAAAGGCCGACGAGGCCAGCGCCCGGCTCTCTGACCTTATTGTAGAGATAATTAATTCGTTATAGATATGAGGAACATTCTGGAATACGATTCGGTGGAGCTTAGCCCGAACGGCCGGGATGTTATTATCCTGGACCAGTCGCTGCTGCCCAATCAGGAAAAATTCCTGCACCTGACCACCGCGGAACAGGTGTTTTATGCCATAACGCTGCTAAAGGTGCGCGGCGCCCCGGCAATCGGCCTGGCTGGCGCCTTTGGCCTGGCAATGTGTATGAACCGCTTCCGCGCCCGTACCCTGCAGGCCTTTGACAAGGAGTTCCTGCGCGTCAAGCGCTACCTCTATATCTCGCGTCCTACGGCGGTGAGCCTTATGTGGACGCTGGACCGTATGGAGCGCTGCTACTACGAAGCCCAGGAGGCGGCCAAGGATATGAGCGAGCCCGATGCCATAAAGCACATAAAGGAGAGCCTTACGGCGGAGGCCCGCGCCATAAAGCTGGAAGATGTAAAGAAGTGCCTCTCCATTGCAGAGGCCGGTTTCTCCCTGCTGCATCCCGGCAGCGGCATCCTCACATATTGCAACGCAGGCCACCTGGCCGTGTCACGCTACGGCACCGCCCTGAGCCCCATTTATTACGCCCAGCAAAAGGGCTATATGCCCAAGGTGTTCTGCTGCGAGACCCGACCTATGCTGCAGGGCTCCCGCCTTACAGCCTACGAACTTACCAAGGCTGGTGTGGACGTGACCCTGATTTGCGACAATATGGCAAGCGACGTTATGAGCCGCGGCAAGATAGACGTGGTGTTCTTCGGTTGCGACCGAATAGCCGCCAACGGCGACGTGGCCAACAAAGTGGGCAGCAGTATGCTGGCGATCCTGGCCAAGCACTACGGCATACCCTGTTACAGCATAGGCCCCACCAACTCCATTGACTTCCACGCCGCAACCGGCAAGGATATAGTTATTGAGGAGCGCCCCGCGTTCGAGGTCACCGATATGTACTTCGACAAACCGGTGGCCCCCAAGGGGGTCAAAGTGTATAACCCCGCCTTTGACATTACTCCGGCAGGCCTGCTGACTGGCATTATAACAGAAAAGGGGATAACGCCTCCCGGCAAACTGGCCAAACTTAAGAATGACTAAGTTTATAAGTCTCTCGAGCGGCAGCAACGGCAACTGCTATTACATTGGCAACGAGCAGGTGTCGCTGTTGATAGATGTCGGCATCGGCGGGCGCACCATAAACAGGCGCCTGGCCGGTCACGACTTGAGTGCCGCTCAGGTGGATATGGTACTGGTGACGCACGAGCATATGGACCATATCCGCTTTTTGGGAGGCTTTACTCAAAAGTATAAAAAGGCGGTGTTTGTAACCGGCGAACTGCACAAGGTGCTGGACCGGCATTTTGCCACAGCAGGCCGCCTGGACGGCTATGTGCGCGAAACCACGCCTGGAGTGCAGACGGAGTGTATGGGGGTCAAGTTCACCCCTTTCAGCGTGCCCCACGACGCCCGCGACACTGTGGGCTATTATATAGATTTCTTTGGGGAGACTTTTACCTTCGTTACCGACGTGGGCAAAGTGACGGACGATGTGGTGAAGTATTGCAGCATCTCCAACCGGCTCATTGTGGAGTCTAACTACGATCCAGGGATGCTTGTCACCGGCCCGTACACCCCCGAACTCAAGAAACGCATTGCGGAGGAGCACGGCCACCTCTCCAACGAGCAGACGGCGGACCTGCTGCGCCGCAGCTGGCACAGCGGCCTCAAGTCGGTTTTCCTGTGCCATCTGAGCGCCAACAACAACACCCCGGCCATAGCTTTCGACAGCGCCCGGGCAGCTCTCAATTCTGTGGGAGGGGAGGAGGTTACTTTGTGCGCCCTTCCGCGCCGCGAAGCTTCTCCGCTGTTTATTTTTGATTAGCCCACGCCTTGAGCTGAGCAATTTCCTGAGGCCATATTTCGGGCTCCGGAGTCTCCAATATTAGGGGGATTCCGTCCAGGCGCTCATCTTCCATAAGCTTTTGGAAGGTCTCTGCGCCAATCTCGCCCTTGCCAATGGGGGCGTGCCGGTCCACACGGCTGCCGGCTGGCTTGGTGGCGTCGTTGAGGTGCATTCCGCGCAGATATTTTATGCCGACAACGGAATCGAACGAGTCTATGATGTTCTCCAGGCCGCGCGCCACAACCGCACCTTTTTGGTCGGCGTCGGAAAGCGGCTCCACGGTGTCGGCAAACAGGCCGGAGGCTTTATTCCAATCGTAGCCGGCGGCAAAGGCGTGGCAGGTGTCTATGCAGACCCCCACGCGGCTCTTGTCCTCCACCTGGTCAATAATTTGCGCCAGGTGTTCGAAGCGGAAGCCCAGGTTGCTCCCCTGGCCGGCGGTGTTCTCCAGCACGGCGGTAACGCCGCTGGTGCGCTCCAGCGCCATATTTATGCTCTCCGCGATGCGGCGAAGGCATTCGTCCGTGCTTATTTCGTTAAGATGGCTGCCGGGGTGGAAATTGAGCCGGTCGAGGCCCAGCGCCTGGCAGCGCGCCATTTCGTCTAAGAACGATTCGCGGGAGCGGGCAAGGCCCTCTGCCTGCGGATGGCCCAGGTTAATAAGGTAGCCGTCGTGGGGCAGTATGGAGCAGGGGGGAAAGCCCAGCTGCCCGCAGCGCTGTTTGAACAGCTCGATGCTCTCCTGCGTCAGGGGCGGGGAGGCCCACTGCTTTTGGTTTTTGGTGAAAAGCGCGAACGCGGTCGCGCCAATTTCCTGCGCCCGCAGCGGGGCGTTTTCCACGCCGCCCGCCGCAGATATATGAGCCCCTATATATTTCATTACGATATTTTAGAATAGTCTATAATGTCCTGCTTCATATTTTGTAAATTTCTGGCCAGCAGGGCGTTGCGGGGGTGTTCAAGCAGCGGGTCGTCCGTGAGTATGTCGATGGCGGCGCTGCGGGCATCCTCCAGCATAGGGCTGTCCTTGGCCAGGTTGGCGATGTGCAAATCCAGCGCGAGGCCGCTCTGCCGGGTCCCCTCGAAATCGCCCGGGCCGCGCATCTTGAGGTCCGCCTCCGCCAACTCAAAGCCGTCGTTGGTGGAGCACATCAAATCTATCCGCTCGCGCGACTCCTTGCTCAGTTTGTAGCCCGTCATAAGTATGCAGTACGATTTTTCTGCCCCGCGGCCCACTCGCCCGCGCAGCTGGTGGAGCTGTGCCAGGCCGAACCGCTCCGCGCTCTCGATTACCATAACAGAGGCGTTGGGAACGTCCACACCTACCTCAATCACAGAGGTTGAAACAAGTATGTTAGCTTTGCCCGAAACGAACAGATTCATATCGAAAGCCTTGTTTTCCGGGGTCTGCTTGCCGTGCACAACGGCGGTTATATAGTCCGGCTGCTTGAACTCTTCAGTAATTGCCAGATAGCCCGCCTCGAGGTTTTCGTAGTCCATCTTTTCCGACTCTTTAATGAGCGGGTACACCACGAACACCTGCCGCCCGGCGGCAATCTCCTTGCGCATAAAATCGTATACCCGGCGCCGCTGGTTCTCTCCGACGTGGCTGGTTACAATGGGCTTGCGTCCCGGGGGCAGTTCGTCTATCACGGATACGTCCAAATCGCCGTAGAGGGTCATTGCAAGGGTGCGGGGGATAGGGGTTGCGGTCATCACCAGTATGTGCGGCGCCACCTCCGATTTGGACCACAGCCGCGCCCGCTGGTCCACGCCGAAACGGTGCTGTTCGTCTATCACCGCCATCCCCAAATTAGCGAACTGCACCTTGTCTTCTATAAGGGCGTGGGTGCCGAACACCAGGTGGATGGAGCCGTCTGCAAGGCCGGCATATATTTCGCGCCGCTCCTTGGTTTTGGTGCTGCCGGTCAGCAGCGCGACCTTCACTTTATTGGTGTCGATGTAACGGAAAACGCCGTTGTAGTGCTGCGTGGCCAGCACTTCGGTGGGGGCCATTATGCACGCCTGGTAACCGTTGTCAATGGCCTGCAGGGCAGAAAAGATGGCCACCAGGGTTTTGCCGCTGCCCACGTCGCCCTGCAGCAGGCGGTTCATTTGCCGGCCGCTGGTAACGTCTGCCCGAATTTCCTTGAGCACCCGCTTCTGGGCGCCGGTGAGGGGGAAGGGGAGGTGGCTGTAGGTATAGTTGAACGCCTCGCCTATACGGGGCAGCATAACCCCCTGCGCCTCGCGCATCTTTATGAATTTCTGCTTTACCAGCGAGAGCTGGAGGTAGAAAAGTTCCTCGTATTTTAGCCGCCGCCGTGCCTGGTCCAGGCTGTACGGGTCGGGCGGGAAATGGATGTCGTGCAGGGCGCGCTCAAGCGGAATGAGCTTTTTCTGCTCCATAAAATAGCCAGGCAGCGTCTCCGCAATTTTCCCCTGCACCAGTTCCGCGAGTTTGGTTTGCAACTGCGTGAAGAGCTTGTTGGAGATGCCTCCGTTCTGGAGTTTTTCCGTGCTGGAATAAACCCCGGTCATTGCGCTGCGGGCTCCGGCGGCAAAATTGGCCACCGGCTCTACTTCCGGATGGACAAAGTTGTAGCGGTCGTTGAACACGGAGGGCTTGCCGAACACTATGTATTCCTGGCCCACCTTGAGCTTTTCCTGCACCCACTTTATTCCCTTGAAAAATACCAACTCTATATAGCCCGTCCCGTCGGAGAAAATGGCAATAAGGCGGGTGTTTTTTTCGTGCCCGGCCAGCGATATGCTTTGTATTGTGCCGCGCAGCTGGATGTAGGTGCTTGCGGAGTCTATCTCGCTGATAGCGTAAAACTTGCTGCGGTCTACATAGCGGAAGGGAAAGGTGTAGAGCATATCCCGGAAAGTGGTTATGCCAAGTTCTTTTTGCAGCAGCAGGGCCCGCTTTGGCCCGACTCCCGGCAAAAACTTGATTTCGCTGTCCAGAATATCCCTGTTCATAGTAATCCCAAAGTTAAATAAAATGACTATATTTGCCCTAATACAGAAAGCAAATTATGTCAAAAATGATAACAATAGGAATTACCCAGGGTGATTCCAACGGAATAGGATACGAAGTAATTATCAAAGCCCTCTGCGACCCCCGCATTATGGATATGATGGTGCCGGTGGTATACGGCTCCTCCAAGTTTTTCGGCTACAATAAAAAGCTGGTGCCCGAAGCTGAACAGCTGAGCACCAACGTGATAGCCTCCGTGGCGGACGCCAAGGCCAAGAGGGTGAACATTATTAACTGCGTGCCGGACAGCTACAACATAGAATTCGGCCAGTCCACCAAAGAAGGGGCTACTGCGGCCTACAACAGCCTCAAGGCAGCGGTGGCGGACCTCAAGAGCGGCGCAATAGACGCGCTGGTCACCGCCCCGTTCAACAAGCACTCTATGGCCGATGCTGGCCTCGAGTTCCCCGGCCACACCGAATATCTGCAGAGCCAGTTCCCTACAGGTCGCAACCTGATGTTTATGTGCAGCGAATTCCTCAAAGTGGGCGTGGCCACCAACCACACTCCGCTCGCTCAGGTGGCTCAGGTGCTTAATGCCGATCTTATAGTCTCCAAGTTGGAGGTGATGCGGGACGCTCTGGTCCAGGATTTTATGAAGGAGAAGCCGCGCATCGCGCTGCTGGGCCTCAACCCCCACGCGGGCGACGGCGGCAGCCTCGGGCGCGAAGAAATAGACATTATAGCCCCCGCTATCGAGCGGGCCAAGGAGGAGGGGATTCTGGCCTTCGGGCCCTATTCGCCGGACGGTTTCTTTGGCAACGGCTACTACAAAAAGTTTGACGCGGTGCTGGCTATGTATCACGACCAGGGGCTCATCCCTTTCAAGACAATAGTGTTTGAGGACGGCGTGAACTACACCGCCGGCCTGCCGGTGGTGCGCACCTCGCCCGACCACGGCACCGGATACGACATTGCAGGCAAGAACGAGGCCAGCGGCCAGAGTATGCGCCACGCAATTTATATGGCGATAGACTTGGTGAAGAACCGCCGCACCTTTGCAGAAATAACCGCAGACCCCTTGAAAATAAAGGTGTTCGAAACCAAGAACGCCCCGGACCGCACCTTCTTCCCCGAATAACAGATGGACCGTCCCACCATATATCTCTACACCGACGGGGCGTACTCCGGCAACCCGGGTCCCGGCGGCTACGGCGTGGTGCTCAAGTGCGCCGGGCTGGAGAAGGAGATGTCGGAGGGGTTCGAACATACCACCAACAACCGTATGGAGCTTTTGGCGGTAATAGTGGGGCTGGAGGCTATCAAGTGGGATAATGCCTGCGTTCAGGTGTACAGCGATTCGTCTTATGTGGTGAACGCCGTCACCAAAGGGTGGCTGTGGAACTGGATCAAGAAAGATTTTGCAAAGACGGCCAATCCCGACCTTTGGAAGCGTTTCCTTGAGGTATACAACAAGCACAATGTCACTTTCAATTGGATAAAGGGCCACGCCGGCCATCCGGAAAACGAACGCTGCGACGCTCTGGCGGTGGCGGCATATCAGCAGTTTTTAAAGTAATTGAACACAATGTAACAAATCTTCATAATGAAAAAGATAATCAAGAAGATAGGAGTTCTGACCTCCGGCGGGGACGCCCCCGGAATGAATGCCGCAATACGTGCCGTGGTGCGCACTGCAATTTTTTATAAACTGGAAGTCGTGGGCATTATGCGCGGCTATCAGGGCCTTATAGAGGGTGATGTCGTTCCTATGGAATCCAAGTCAGTCTCCAAGATAATCAACCTTGGGGGGACGATACTCCACACTTCACGCTGCCCGGAATTCAAAGATAAAGAGGTGCGTCGCAAAGCAATAGACGGCCTTAAAGAGGCCGGAATAGACGCGCTGGTGGTGATTGGCGGCGACGGCTCCTTCCGCGGTGCCAACGACATATTCAACGATTTTGATTATCCCGTTGTCGGCATTCCCGCCACAATAGACAACGACATCTACGGCACCGATTTTACAATTGGCTTCGACACCGCCATAAACACGGCTATGGACGCCATAGACAAGATACGCGACACTGCCCACAGCCACGATATGGTGTTCTTTGTTGAGGTTATGGGCCGCGACGCCGGCTTTATTGCCCTGCATACCGGAATTGCCACGGGAAGCGAGGTTACGCTGATTCCCGAAATCCAGAAGGATATGGATTCCCTGGTGGATTATCTCAAGATAGGCCGCCGCAAGAACAAGACTTCCGGCATTGTGGTAGTTGCCGAAGGAGGGCATCTGGGTTCCGCTGCCGAGGTCGCCAGGCAGGTTAAGGAGCGCATCCCCAGCTACGAGGTGCGTGTTACAACATTGGGACACATCCAGAGGGGCGGCTCGCCCAGCTGCTCCGACCGCGTCCTGGCCAGCATCTATGGCTACGAATCGGTTTGTGCCCTGCTGGACGGCCAAAGCGGCGTGATGATTGGCCGCGTGAACGGCAAGACGGTATACACACCTTTCGACGACGCCATAAGCAAGCACGGCGCCATTGACCGCAGCTGGTACGAAATAACCAAGATACTCAGCGTATAATCTATGAAACGAGCCCTCTCCCTGATAGCTGCCGCGGCCCTCTGCTGCCTGGCGGCCTCCTGCGGCAATTCCGCGAGCCGCCTCAAACGGCAGATTCTCTCCGACACTCTTATGGACCGGGTGGATTCTATGGCGCAGGCTGTCGCTGCCACCGGCTTCAGTGCGGGGAATGTATACAAGGAGGTCTGGATTCGGGATTTCAACACCTTTATGGAGCTCTCGCTCTCCGTTATGCCGGAGGTGCAGGTAAGGGAGGCGCTGGACACCTACTTCGATTTCCAAGGCGAGGACGGCAACATCCCCGACGCCTTTGTTGAGGTGTCCGACACCCAGGGGTTGGGCTATAACTATCGTTTCTGCCCGTGGCGGCCCAACCTGGCGGCCCATAAAAACACTGTGGAGACGGACCAGGAATCGTCTCTGGTCCAGGCGGTTGCGCAGTATGTAGAGATAACCGGCAACGTGGCCTATCTCTCCAGCGTCCCCACCGCCGCGCCGGCCGACACGCTTGATGCGGCGCAGCCGGGCGCAACCGTGCTGGAGCATCTTTGCGATGCTATGAACTACCTTCGCAACTGCAAGTGGTGCGACACTTACGGGCTCATTACCGGCGCCACTACCGCCGACTGGGGCGACGTGCAGCCGGAGCACGGCTGGGGCGTGGAGCTGGACGCCAACACTCACTACACAATTGATATTTACGACAACGCTATGTTCGCCCTGGCGCTGGGCGATTTGGCCCGCCTGTGCCATCTGGCCGATGCCGACAGCCTTGCCGGCCGCTGGCAGGCTCTGCGCGACACTTTGGCCGCCAATGTCCGCACCCACCTTTGGGATGCGGAGCGGGGCAAATACAAACCCCATATCTATTTGAACGGTTCGCCATTCCCGGAAGGTTTTGACGAGGAGGCCATTTATTATCACGGCGGCACTGCAGTGGCGGCTCTGGCGGGCCTTATGACGCCTGACGAGGTGGCTGCAGCCAACGCCGCTATGGTGGCCAACGTGGCCGCCGCCGGCGCTCAGAGCATAGGCCTGACCCTGTATCCCTGCTACCCGGACGGCTTCTTTGCCAACCCTATGATGGGCGCCTGGCAATATCAGAACGGCGGTGACTGGACTTGGTTCGGCGCCCGTATGATTCAGGCCCTTGTGGGGTTCGGCCTGCTGCGCGAGGCCTACGACGAACTGCGGCCTATGCTGGAACGCGCTGTGGCGGACGGCGGGTTCTACGAGTGGTATCATATAGACGGCACTCCGGTGGGCAGCGGCACTTACCGCGGCGCCGCCGGTGTCCTGTACAAAGCCAACCGTATGCTGCGCGAAGCGGCGTCCGAATAATCTTTCCCGTTGAAGCGGTTCCGTCATATACTTGCTGTTGCGGCGCTGGCGCTGCTTCTGGCCTCCTGCACCGCAGCGCGCGTTTTCCGCCCTGTGCCTGCCGCGTCGCAGCCCGCCGACATCTACGCCCCGGTGTACGACAGCATAGCCTATCCGTGGCAGTTGGTGGCGGTGCGTATGTCCAGCCTCGGGGCCCAGGCACCCACCACGGGCAACAGCGTGGAGGTCTTTACGGGGGGGCGCAGTTGCTATGCCGCTATGCTGGCCGATTTGGAAGAGGCGGAACAATCAATAGATCTCGAGATTTATCGTTTCCACGACGACAGCATAGCCACCGCCGTGCGCGATGTTCTGCTGCGCAAGGCGGCGGAGGGGGTCGATGTCCACATTATTTTGGAGACGAGGGCTTCCAACGGCAAAAAGGCCTTCTATTCTGCCCTGCGTGCGGCTCCCGGAATAACCGTGCTGGATGTGCAGCCCAAGGGCGATGTGGCCGGCAGTATTGCCAATATGAACACCTGGGACCACCGCAAGATTTGCGTTATAGACGGCCGGGTGGGATATGCCGGGGGAATGAATATCCAGGACCATTATTATAAAGAATGGAGGGACACGCATATGCGTCTTACGGGCAGCGTGGTGGCCGACCTGCTGCGGGAGTTTGACGCCACGTGGACTATGCTGGACGGCAAGGCGCCGGAAAGGAGAGTCGTGGACAGACTCTCTGCCGAGGCTGCATCCAATCCCGGTGCGCATACCGGCGTAATTGCGCAAGTTGCCACCGACGCCAGCTACACTGTTGCCAATCCCATCCTGGTCGGGTACATTCAGGCGCTTGCCGGAGCAAAAGATTATTTCTATTTGCAGACGCCATATTTCTGCCCGCCGGAGCAGTTCCTGGTTGCATTGGAAGAGGCTGCCGCCCGCAGGGTGGATGTCCGCCTTATGCTGCCCGCCGTTTCGGATGTCAGAATAATGGATTGGGCAAACGGCTCCTTTTTCAAGCGGCTGCTCGCCTCCGGAGTGCGCATTTATTTGAGGGGAGGGGAGTTTATCCATTCCAAAACGGCCGTGAGCGACGATTATTTCTCTTCGATAGGCTCTGCCAACCTGGACAACCGCAGCCTGTTGCTCAATTTTGAAGACAACGTATATTTCTACGAT
>JAFZYD010000107.1 GCA_017616475.1 Bacteroidales bacterium | reverse complement strand
TCCTTATCCAGCCCCAGGACCAGCTGAGCATTATTGTAAGCAGCCGTAATCCGGAGCTGGCGGCGCCTCTGAACAAGCCCACCGCCTCGTACCAGGCGGGCAGCGAAATAACCAGCACCAGCACCGGCTACCAGCGCATCCTTGGTTACACCGTGGACAACGAAGGCAACCTGGACTTCCCCGTGCTGGGCGTTATTCACGTGGCAGGCCTCAACCGCTGGCAGCTGCAGGAGAAAATCAAAAAGCAGATTATTGACGCCGGCATAGTGCTTGACCCCATTGTCACTGTGGAGTTTATGAACTTCAAGATATCTGTTATGGGCGAGGTCAACCGCCCCGGTACCTACGCCGTTACTGGCGATAAGATTACCGTGCTGGGCGCCCTCTCGCTGGCCAGCGACCTCACCATATACGGCCGCCGCGACAACGTGACCGTAATCCGCGAGAAGAACGGCAAGCGGGACATATACAAGCTGGACCTGCGCGATTCCAACATCTTCGACTCCCCTGCATATTACCTGCAGCAGAACGATGTAGTGTATGTCTATCCCAACAGCGTCCGCGCCGGACAGAGCACCATAAACGAGAACTATTTCAAATCGGGCTCGTTCTGGATCAGTCTTTCCAGCGTGGCAATCACGGTAGCCAACCTGATACTCACCCTGACACTTAAACGATAAAGCATTATGGCAGAATATATTGAAAACCAAACCAATCAAGAAGAGGAACAGAGCCTCAAACTTGCGGACATTTGGGAAATGATATGGAGCAACAAGTGGTGGTACTTGCTCTCCATACTCCTGTGCCTTGCGGCTGCGGCGTTTTACCTTTACAAGACTCCCAACACCTTTAGCCGTACAGAGAAGATAATCCTGGACGAGACCAGCCAGGAGATGGCTATGCGCGACATAACAAAATTCACCCGCAGCAGCGGCTTCCGCACCAGCGGCGACGCCGTGTACAACGAGATGGAGGCCTTTTCCAGCCCCGACCTTATGAAGCAGGTGGTGGAGCGCCTCGGCCTCGAGACAAGCTATGTGGAAAAGCAAGTGATGCGCAACCGCGAGCTGTACAAAGCCACTCCGTTCGAACTGGTGCTGGCGGGCGATAACACCGCCAGCGGCTTCGATTTCACCGCCCATAAGTCGGGGGAAGGTTTCACCCTTACCGACTTTGTTGTGAACGGCCTGCCCATAGAGGGCGAGACCGTTTCCGGGGCCTTTGCCGACACCCTGGATTCTCCTGTGGGCCGCATCGTGCTCGTTCCCACCGAAAAGCTGGGCAACTTCAGCAAGGATATCAAGGTCAGCTGGCGCAACTCCGGCGCCCGCGCCAAGAGCTACTGCAGCCGCCTGAACGTGGGCCTCTCCAACAAGATGTCCTCCGTAATTGTGATGACCCAGAAGGACCAGTTCCCCGCACGCGCAGCCAATGTGCTTCGCACCCTGTTGGACATCTATAACGAGAACTGGATCCTTAACAAGAACAAGTCGGCCGCCAACACCAGCAAGTTCATCGAAGAGCGTCTCGCGGTTATCGAGGAGGAGCTGGGCGGCATAGAGAGCAATATAAAGGAGTTCCGCCAGACCAACCGCCTGCCGGACGCCCCGGCCGTTACCAATACCTACCTGGGCGAGTCCAGCCAGTACGCGGCCCGCAGCTTCGAGATTAACAACCAGCTGGCAGTGGCCAAGTATATCCGCGATTACCTTTCCGACCCGGCCCACAACCGATCGCTTATACCGGCCAACGTCGGCCTGCAGAATGCGAATGTAGAGGGGCAGATAAATGAATATAACGAGCTGCTGCTCAAGCGCGACCGGCTGCTCACCAACACCACGGAGAGCAACCCCATTATCGTGGACTTGAACTCCTCTCTGGACCAGCTCAAGAGCACCGTGATTCGCAGTGTGGACAACCTCATAAGCACCCTGCAACTGCAGGCCAACAAAGCCGCCAGCCAGGAGCAGCAGGTGCTCAACCGTATTTCCGCCACTTCCGGCCAGGCGCTGGATTTGATGTCCAAAGAGCGTCAGCAAAAGGTTAAGGAGGAGCTTTACGTGTTCCTGCTGCAGAAGCGCGAGGAGAATCAGCTCCAGACGCTGGTCAACGTGGAGAACACCCGCCTTATTATGGCTCCGAACGGCAGCGGCAGCCCTATCGCCCCCGGCAAAATGAAGGTGCTTCTGGTGGCGCTTCTGCTTGGCCTGGCAATTCCGTTCGCCATAAGCTATATCCGCCGTATGCTGGATACTACGGTCAAGAATCGCGGCGACATCCAGAAGCTCTCCGTGCCTTTCCTGGCGGAGATTCCTCAGATGGGTGTGAGCGGCAACTATTTCAAGCGTGCCCGCGCCAACCGCTACGACAACAAGTATTGCAACATATTGGTAGAGAACGGCAAGCGCGACACAATAAACGAGGCCTTCCGCGTGCTGCGTACCAACCTGGATTTGATGGCGGGCCACGGGGAGGGGTGCCATGTGATTATGGTGACATCTTTCAATCCCAACGCCGGTAAGACCTTCAGCATCTTGAATATGGCGGCCTCTATGGCGCTAAAGGGCTCCAGGACCTTGATCCTGGACCTCGACCTGCGAAAGGCTTCGCTTTCTAAGGCGCTGGACAAGAACAACCGCGGCGTGGCGGCCTACCTCAACAGCAAGACGGACAGTATAACCGAATATATCCAGCCGATAGATGAGAACCTCTCGCTGCTCTCTGTCGGCACGCTGCCTCCGAACCCCGCCGAGATGCTCGTTTCCGAGCGTTTCAAAACAATGATAGACGAGCTGCGCGGCAGTTTCGACTATATGTTCATCGACTGCCCGCCGGTAGATGTTGTGGCCGACACCGCAATAGTGTCGCGCGTAGCCGACATCACCGTGTTCGTTATCCGCGCCCGCCTGTTCGACAAGCGCAACCTCCAGATGATAGAGAACCTCTACAAGGAGGGCAAGTACAAACGTATGGCCCTCATACTCAACGGTGTGGAAGCCACCAGCAAACGCGGCTACGGCTATGGTTACGGCTATGGATACGGTTATGGGTATGGCTACGGATACGGATATGGGTACGGTTATGGCTATGGCGAAGGCTCCGAAAGCGAAAAGAAAGGCAAGAAGGGCCGCAAGCACCGCAGCAAGAAAGAACAGAAGAAACCGGAAGCATAGTACCCCCCAATGTCATCTCGAGCGAGCGTAGCGAGTCGAGAGATCTCAAAACAAAGAATACCCTATCTAGTATGCTCTGTGAAGAACGTTTCAACACCATCTACGGCCGAGACCCGCAAGGACTGGCCTTCTGCCCGTACCGCATCTGCCCGATAGGTGCGCATTCCGACCACAATCTGGGCAAAATCACCGGCCTGGCTATTGACAAGGGCATCCACATCGCCTTTTCTCCAAAGCAGAACGGGGTGGTGGAGATGACCTCGCTGCAGTTCCCCAAGCGGGCGCAGTGGCACGTGGCGTCGGTGCCCGATTCCAAACAGGGCGACTGGGCCGATTATCTGCGCGGCGCTACCTGGGCGCTGGCTAAGCAGCACCGGCTTCAGGTGGGCATCTGCGGCGTCATCGAGGGGTCGCTGCCAATCGGCGGTCTGTCTTCGTCCGCGGCGGTAATCATCTCCTTCCTAAAGGCACTGTGTGGCGTGAACGGCATCGGCCTGTCGCAGCAGGAGCTTATTGACGTCGCCTACGATGCT
>JAFZYD010000106.1 GCA_017616475.1 Bacteroidales bacterium | reverse complement strand
GGTATGTCGGGGGCGCAGCCCAAGGCGGGCAACATTGCCGGGGTGGTGAGCGTCACGGCAGAAATCAACCCGCTGGCGGCCCGCAAGCGCTACGAACAGGGTTGGGTAGATGAACTCCACGAGAATCTGGACGAACTGCTGCCCCGCATCCGCAAGGCGGTAGCGGCAAAAGAGGTTGTCTCGCTGGCCTATGTGGGCAACGTGGTGGACCTTTGGGAACGTCTTGCAAAAGAAGATATCAAGGTAGACCTCGGAAGCGACCAGACCTCCCTCCACAACCCGTGGGCGGGCGGTTATTACCCGGTCGGCTACTCGCTGGAGGAATCCAAGCAGATGATGGCGGAGCAGCCGGAGCGCTTCCGCGAGGCGGTGCAGGCCTCCCTGCGGCGCCACGTGGCAGCCATTAACGCCCTGTCCGCCAAGGGAATGTACTTCTTTGACTATGGCAACGCTTTCTTGCTGGAGAGTTCCCGCGCCGGTGCAGATGTTCTAAAGGAGGACGGCAGTTTTCGCTATCCATCTTATGTCCAGGATATTATGGGGCCTCTTTACTTCGATTACGGGTTCGGTCCGTTCCGCTGGGTGTGCCTCTCCGAGAAGCCGGACGATCTGGCTCTCACGGACGCCCTGGCGGTGAAAGTCCTCTCCGAAATGGCCGCCGGGGCACCGGCAGAAATTGCCGGGCAGATGCGCGACAACATCCGCTGGATAGAAGAGGCCGGCCGCAACAATCTGGTGGTAGGCTCCCAGGCCCGCATACTTTACGCCGACTGCGAGGGTCGCACCAAGATAGCGCTCGCTTTCAACGATGCCATCCGCAGCGGCGCACTCAAGGGGCCGGTGGTGCTCGGGCGCGACCATCACGACGTGTCTGGCACAGATTCTCCCTTCCGCGAAACCTCCAACATATATGACGGCTCCCGCTTCACTGCCGATATGGCGGTGCAGAACGTTATTGGCGACGCCTTTCGCGGCGCTACGTGGGTATCCATCCACAACGGCGGTGGAGTCGGCTGGGGCGAGGTTATAAACGGCGGTTTTGGAATGGTGATAGACGGCAGCGACGATGCCGCCCGCCGCATCCGCCAGATGCTGTTCTGGGATGTAAACAACGGCATAGCCCGCCGCAGCTGGGCCCGCAACAGCGGCGCCAGGTTCGCCATAGAGCGCGAAATGGAGCGCACTCCGGGCCTCAAAGTGACCCTCCCAAATATTGCAGACGACAATCTTATCAATAAGGTAATAGAATAAACGATGCATTATATTTCACACAAACATCTCTCGCTGGAAAGGCTGGAGCAGATAATGGACAGCGGCGAGAAAATCGCCCTCAGCGGACAGGCGGTCGCCGCAATAGAGAAATGCCGCCGCTACCTGGATGCCAAGATGGAAGATATGGAGAGTCCGATGTACGGCATCACAACCGGATTCGGCTCGCTCTACAATGTAACCATCCCGGAGGAGGACCTGTCGCAGTTGCAGCACAACCTGGTTATGAGCCACGCCTGCGGCACCGGCGAAACGGTCCGTCCGGAAATTGTAAAACTTATGCTGCTGCTCAAGGTGCAGTGTCTTTCCTACGGCCATTCCGGCGCGCAGCTTATTACCGTGCAGCGCCTGGCCGATATGTTCAACAACGACATCCTTCCGGTGGTCTACCAGCAGGGGTCGCTGGGCGCCTCGGGCGACCTGGCGCCGCTGGCACACCTCTGCCTGCCGCTAATCGGGATGGGGGAGGTGCTCTATAAGGGCGAGGTCCGCCCCGCCGCAGATGTCTGGAAGGAGATGGGCTGGGAGCCCATCAAGCTCCAGTCCAAGGAGGGTCTGGCGCTTCTCAACGGTACCCAGTTTATGAGCGCCCACGCAATCTGGTCGCTTATTCGCGCCATCCGTCTTTCTAAATGGGCCGATGTAATCGGCGCCCTTTCGCTGGATGCCTACGACGGCCGCATAGAGCCGTTCCTACCGCTCACCCACCGCATCCGTCCCCACGTAGGGCAGATAGAGACGGGCGACCGGTTTATGAAACTGCTGGAGGGAAGCGAACTGATATGCCGCCCCAAGGAGCACGTCCAGGACCCTTACAGTTTCCGCTGCATCCCCCAGGTTCACGGCGCTGTGAAAGACAATTTGCACTATGTTACATCGGTAATAGAAAACGAAATTAACTCCACCACCGACAACCCCAACATTTTCCCGGACGAAGATATGGTGATATCGGCCGGCAACTTCCACGGCGAACCCATTGCAATCCCGATGGACGCAATGGCGGTGGCCCTTTCGGAGCTGGCGAGCATATCGGAGCGCCGCACCTACCTGCTGATTCACGGCTACCGCGACCTGCCCAAATATTTGGTGGCGAAGCCGGGCCTGAACAGCGGCTTTATGATTCCCCAGTACACCGCAGCCTCCATCGTGAGCCAGAACAAAGGGCTCTGCTGGCCCGCTTCGTGCGATTCGGTGCCGTCTTCCAACGGCCAGGAAGACCACGTTAGTATGGGGGCCAACTCCGCCACCAAACTCGTGCGCGTGATAGACAATGTGCAAACGGTGCTGGCCATAGAGCTGTTCAACGCGGCCCAGGCTATAGAGTTCCGTCGTCCCGCCAAATCGTCGCCGGTGCTTGAGAAAGTTGTCAAGGAGCTGCGCAAGACCGTTCCGTTCATAGACGAAGACACTTATATGCGGCCTTTGATTATGAATTCAGTTTCATATATCAGGGACAATATGCCTCCGGTTGAGTAATGAAAAGGCTTTTCAAGAACATAGGCATTCTGGCGGGGGTGGCTCCGGCGGGCGTTCTGCGAAAACAGGGCGCCGAAATGAGTGATGCCGGCATAATTGAAGATGCCTGGCTGCTCACCGACGGCAGCAGGATTGCCGCTTTCGGTAATGCCTCCGTGCCCTGCCCCGATGCCGGCGAAACCGTTGACTGCGAGGGCGGTATGCTTATGCCCGCCTTCTGCGACAGCCACACCCACATTGTGTATGCCGGCAGCCGCGACGGGGAGTTTCTGGACAAGATAAACGGACTCTCCTACGAGCAGATTGCGGCCCGCGGCGGCGGGATTCTGAATTCCTCCGACCTGCTGCACCAAACTTCCGAAGACGACCTGTACCGGCAGTCGGTGGCCCGCGCCCGCGAAATGATGGCCAAGGGCACCGCCGCAATGGAAATAAAGAGCGGCTACGGCCTCAATCCGCAAGACGAACTCAAGATGCTGCGGGTTATAAAACGCATCCGGGAGAGTGTCCCGGCGCTGGTGCGCACCACCTTCCTGGGGGCGCACGCCGTGGGGCGGGGATACACCAAAGAGCAATATGTGCAGGCGGTTATAGATATGCTGCCGCAGGCGGCGGAGTATGCCGATTATGTGGATGTCTTCTGCGACGAGGGGTTCTTCACGGTCTCTGACACAGCCCGCATCCTGGCGGCTGCGGCGCCGCTGGCTCTGCGGCCCAAGATACACGCTAACGAACTGGCCGCCAGCGGCGGAGTGCAGGTGGGCGTGGCCCACGGTGCACTGTCGGTAGACCATCTGGAAAGGGCGGGCGAGGCCGAGATTGAGGCGCTGCGCGGCTCCGCCACAATGCCGACTATGCTCCCCGGCTCCTCTTTCTTCCTGGGCATCCCTTATGCAAAGGCGCGCGAATTCATTGCTGCCGGGCTGGGCATATCCCTGGCGTCGGACTACAACCCCGGCTCATCGCCCTCCGGCGATATGCGGTTCGTGATGGCGCTCGGATGCATAAAGATGCGTCTTACCCCGGCACAGGCGTTCAACGCCGTTACCATAAACGGCGCGTACGCAATGGGGGTTTCTGACGTTACCGGCTCAATAACGGCAGGTAAGCGGGCCGACCTGATTCTCACTTTTCCGGGCTGGACACTCACCAAGCTTCCCTACACCTATCAGACGCCCTTCATCCGGCAGGTGTTCGCCGCCGGAGAGAAGATTTAAATGTAAGTCTGGAACTCTTTCTTGACGTCTTCCCAACGGTAATATGGGCCGCCGGGGAGGGTCGTAAGGGTGGTTTCGCGCTCGTTTACATAGAATTTCACAAGCACTTCTCCCGCTTTGTTGCGGTAGAAAACCATTTGCAAATTGCCGGCGAAGGGAGAGAACAGATAGCCCGGCCAGTGGGTGCTCTGCTGCGCCGTCATCCGCTCCGCGATGCCTTTTATGCCAAGGCGGGCCAATATGGCCAGCAGGTGGGTGTCGTGGCCGAAACGCAGGTCTGCCACATATCCGCCGGTGGCGATGGCTTCATCTGCCTTGTCCATAATGTCTCTTACAATGGCGGCTACTTCCGGCTGGCCCATACGACGGTCGCCGAACTCAACCGAATTGCACTGACGCAGGTAGAGGTTCATTGCGGTGTTCTCTGCGTGCCAGTAGAGGTCGTCTTCGTTGAAGAGGCGCAGCAGGGTGTCGTCGCAGCCGTAGGCGCCGCTGGCAATCGCTATAGTGAAAGTCTCGTCCAGAAAGGTCTTTGCGCTGCCAACCAGGGCGCGGCCCTTTTCGGGGTCGGTGAAAACGTTGGCCATAAAGGTCGCCGTGTCGCGGGGGTGGGCGGCATCGTGTTCCTTGATTAGCGGGGCGGTGTCGTTGCCCAGCTCGCGGGTGTTGCCGCCGCTAATGTAGCTCATCATTTTTTCGCCCGTGTCCCAGCCTATGTTAAGCTTGGGGTCCAGCGAGAGCAACTCACCGGTGAAGGCCGCCATACTAATTATGCAGCGCTGCGAGGTGCTGGAGATGGCCCGCACCCGCCGGCTGCCGCTGCGGAAAAGTTTCTTGTATTTATCGTACATACGATGGGCAATCTGCCGGTGTTCCTGCGCCCCCAGCGGGGTGAGGCGGCCGCCCATATCGTCGTATTTTTTAAATATCTCCTCCACCATACCGAAGGCTTTCTCGCCCTGCGCGGTGAGCAGCCCCGCCTGGTGGGCGCGGGAGAACTTGTCCGCCACGGCGCGATAACCGTCGGAGGGCCAGTCGCTGCGCGAGCCGTGGCGCCCGTAGTGGCTGATATAGAACGGGTTGAACCCTTTTGGAACCGGAGTTTCCGCTGCTGGAAGATACTCATAGGGGTCCAGTACAACGGCGCAACGGAACGGGTTTTCGTGAATCGCCGCAGCCAGGGCGGCGTCTTTTTCTTGCGCGGTTGCGGCCAGGGCCAGCACGGCGCAAACAACGGTAATCAGCAGTCTTTTCATAGCGTCTTTGAGAATACAACAAAGATAGGAAATAATGTCTATATTTGTTGTATGAAGCGGATTCTGATAATCTCTCTGGCTGTGGCAGCGGCGCTTTTGCAGAGCCCTGCCGCCCGCGCGCAGCAAACCCACGTAGACGGGGTTTGGGTGGACGCCAGGGCCACTTTCCACCAGCAGACAATGGCGGGGGATTATTCAACCTATTTCCAGGGAGATTACTTCAATATCCATATCGCCGGGCACCTTACCGACAATCTCACCTTCCGCGTCCGTCAGCGGATGAACAAAAAGATAGATGCGGAGAACCCCTTCAATGCCACAGATTTCCTGTGGCTTAAGTGGCAGGCTTCTCCCCGGTGGTCTTTCACTGCCGGCAAGCAGGCTATTCTGCTGGGCGGCTATGAAATAGACTCTGCCCCCATCGACGTGTATTACTACAGCGCTTTCTGCTCGCATCTGTATCAGTATTACGCCTTTGGCGCAACCGCGCACTATACCTTCGCACCCGGGCAGGAACTCTCGCTTCAGTTCGCCCCGTCGCCAATATCCAGCGGCCTGCAGGATGCATATTCTTACAATGCCTACTGGCACGGCCATATAGTGCCGCTGTGGGAGACTCTTTGGAGTTTCAATATAGTGGAAGACGAGTTCCACCGCAAAATGAACTATATAATCCTGGGCAATAAGTACTACTTTGGCCCGCTGGTGGTGGACATCGACATTATGAACCGCGCTTCGCCGCGCCAGCCGCGCTACTTTTTTACCGACTGGACGGCCATTTGCAAGGCCATCTACACGCTGGGCAAGTGGAACTTATGCACCAAGTTCGGCTATGAGGTCAACAGTGCAGAAAATGTAGACGAGACGGGACTTTCGTACAATATGGCCCTTCCCGCCGGCCACAACTATCTTTACGGTGGCTGCGGAGTGGAATATTTCCCGCTGGGAAACGACAATCTGCGGCTGCACGCCGTCTTTTTCCGCGACAATCACGACCGCATAAACAACTATGACATTGGCCTCACATGGCGGTTCAATATTTACAAGCGATAACAATAAACAAATACTATGAAAAACAGAGCAAGGTTCATTATTCTTTTGGCGGCTGTGCTGCTTGCCGTGCTGCCGGTTCAGGCCAAGACAAAGAACTCCAAAACCAACTATGCAAAAGAGGCGCTGCAGCCCTACGTGGACAGCGGCCAGCTGCCCGGTGCAATCTGCGTCTTTTATAAAGACGGTGTGCAGGAGACCTGCTGCATCGGATATGCCGATGTGGCCAAAAAGCGCCGCATCAAGATGAACAACGTGTTTATGCAGTGCTCCCAGACAAAGGGTTTTTGCGGCGTGACCATAGCCAAACTTGTGGAGGAGGGAAAGATTTCGCTGGACGACCCCGTCTCCAAATATCTGCCGGAATTTGCTGAATTGTGGATAATGGAAAGCGACAAGGACGGCGTCCGGACGCTTCGTAAGGCCAATAACGTGCTCACGATACGTATGGTGCTCAATCATACCGGCGGCTTCCCGTTCGAAATAAGCGCCAAGCAGGGCAACATCAAAGGCGGCGGCTGGACCGGCGGAGCGCCCCTTCGCCAGACGGCTGCTATAGCGGCTGCATCGCCCATCTACTTTGAGCCGGGCACCAAGGAGTCCTATTCCAACACCGGCATAGACATAGGTGCCGCCGTGGTTGAGGTTGTGACCGGTATGAAGTGGGAAGATTATCTTAAGCAGGAGGTGCTGGACCCTCTGGGTATGAAAGATACCTGGTTCTGGCCCACCGACCGTCAGCTTAAAAACAAAATAGAGCTCTATAATTACCAGGAAAACGCTCCGGCGGTGTGGGTGGAGGAAATGGCTATGCAACAGCGTCCCTACAACGATTCCCACGTGTTTGCCTCGGCCGGCGCCGGCCTCTGGACCACCGCTGCAGACCAGCTCAAATTTTACAAGATGCTTATGAATCTGGGCGTAGGGGAAAACGGCGTGCGCATCCTCAAAGAGGATACGGTAAAGTCAATTTTGGCTGTATCTACCCGTCCCGAAGGTCTGGGCGGCTATTCCCTTGGCCTGGTGGCCCCGGTTGTTGACAGCGAAGACGCCTGGTTTGGCCACGGCGGAGCCTGGAGCACCAACTGCGTGGTCAACTGGCACAAGAAAGAGCTGCGGCTCTGGGTTGTGCAGCGTGCCGGCGGCCCCGACCCCTGGGGGCCGGCAGTAGAAGAAGCCGCCCAGAAGTTCTTCTCCCAAGATTTTGGCAATACCGGCGTCGAAGCCTACACCGGCCGCGTCAGCGAATAAGCCGTTTGAGCTATGAAGAAGACCTCACACTTTCTTTTTGCCGCTATAACAGTCTTAGCCATAGTGTTTTCCTGCGGCAAGCCGGAGAATAACAATAAAGAGGAGAATCAAGAGCAAAACCAGGGGCAGGAGGAGATAGAGCTTGAGCCGTTCCAGTATTCCTGTACGCTGGCGTCAGAAAACCACATCTTTGAAGGCAAGCCAGTTTTCAACTTGCATCTGGTTAATCCAAATGCGGTGGCGGCAACCGCAGAAATAAAGTTGACCATCAACACCGACAAGAACAAGAAATATGTGACGGTTGAGCTGGAGCAGGAGTTGGCGGCTAAAAGCTCTGCAGATATCGCTCTTACTACTGCTGACAATCTGGCCCCCGGTTTCTACAGGGCAACCGGCAAGGTGGGCAAAAAGACCTTCCTCTCGTCAGTGCCTTTTGGTGTAGATCCCTTCCAAATTGTATCGGCCCCGGACAAACAGGATGATTTTGATGCTTTCTGGGATGCTGCATACGACCAGTTGAAGGGGGTTGATATGAACGTCAGCTTTGTCCCCACCAAGTATAGCGGTACCTATATGGTGGTGATGCAGTCCATTCCGGACGGCTTGGAGGGCGATCCGATGGTTATCCGCGGCTACTATGTGGAACCGGTGGCCGACGGAAAGAAACATCCTGCAATTGTCCATTATTATGGTTACGATGATTTTCCCGGTACCGGCAAACTTTATTGCCCTTCCGGCCAGTCGGATTTTGCTCATCTGTACCTTTCCACCCGCGGCCAGCGTTTGAATGCGCGTGTCGCCACCCTGCGTGACGACGGCATCGAAGAAGACTATGTGAACCCTTACGACAAGCAGTGGTTTACAGTCAACTTCGGTGATAAGGATAGTTATTATTATCGTGGAGCCTATATGGATTGTGTGCAGGGAATTCGCTTCCTGGCTTTGTGTGAAGATGAAAAGGTAAAGGGGCGGATAGACACCGACAATATCTTTGTGGAAGGTATGAGCCAGGGCGGAGCTTTCTCATATGCTGCGACTGCCCTCAGCAAAGAGTACCCCGTGCGCGCCCTGGCTGCAGCGGTGGCTTTTATGGGAGACTTTCCAGACTACTTTGTGATTGCCGCAAACGACGGTGGCGGCTTCCCCTATATGGCACAAACCTGCAAAAAAGAATTGAGCTGGGACGATGCCAAGATGTACGCTTTCCTGTCATATTTCGACACAAAGAACCTGGCGACCAGGGTGAATTGCCCCATTATGGCCTGCATAGGTCTGATGGACAGAATTTGCCCGGCGCACACCAACATAGCCCCCTACAACAACGCACTTACCCCCGCTGCCGACAAGCAGATGACATTCTATCCAAATATGGACCACGCCGTTCCCAACAACTGGGATTCCTCAACCCGGCAGTTTTTCAAAAATAATATGAAATAATACGGACGGGGCAGGGCTTTCTGCGTGATACTTGCCGTTATAGCATACGTGTTCGTGTAAAAACAATACGGCAGGGGTTGAGGCCGGTGTATACACTCCATCGCAGAATGCCTTCCTTGGAAAAACAGTAAAGTTTGCCCGGAGTCTGGCGGTCTCTGGCGTCGGCTATGAATATCTCGCCGGTTTGGGGGTTGACGGCTATGCAGGTGGGATTTTGGATCTGCTCATCGGTGCCGTCAGTAATAATCTTATTGGTGACTACATTGCGGTTTTTTACATCGACTATGGCGTAACCGATAGTATTGGTCTGGGTGAAGTTGTTAAATATGTTGCTGCAGATATAGAGGGAGTCGCGGCAGAGGTCCATATCGGTGCAGGCCGTCATATCCAGTAATTCGCAGACGGCATTGTATTCCGTGCTGATGGCGAAAGTCATCGAAGGAATATCGTAGTAGTCGCCGCGGCTCGAGACCCAGATGTTGCCGTAAAAGTCGGGTTCCATCCTGTGAAGGTTCGGCGCTACTTCAATTTTATGTATCTCCCTGAATATATATTTGTCTATCACCGAGACCGTATTATCGTAGTTGGGCACACGATTAATTCCCGAGTTGGCCACATAAATATTATTGCCGATAATAGCCATCTCTTCGGGCTGATAACCTACGGTGCAGTAGTCCCTGATGTCCAGGGAATTGGTGTCTATTTTGGCCACAAAGCCCAGCTGGGGACCTGTGTTATCCTCACTGTCGCTGCCATAGGAACTGACATAGATACATCCGTCCCCAGCGCAGAGGTAACGGCAATTCTGAAAGGGAATCCTATCGTTATGCCAGCCGGTTCGGATATCAATCGCTTCCAAGAAGTTCGAACGGGTCATCGCCACATATAATCTGGTGCCGTAGATAATCATATCGTTGCCCCCGGCGCCTAGTTTATCGGTAATCTCAGGGTTGCATTCTGTAAAGAAGTCTCTGTTATAGACGCCTGTGTTGTAGTCATAGAAATCGAGCGTACTGTTATTGCCGTCTTCATCGCCATAATTGAGCAGGAAGAAGCCTTGTATGTTGTTGTTCGCAGGGCCTCCGTCTACATGCGGAAATTGGTCACAAGCGGCGGGCAGCAGAAGCAAAATTGAAATGCAAAAGGATTTTAACCAATTCATACAGATTCATTTGAAATAACCATACAAAGATACAGAAAAAGCCAGAGATTATTCCCTGGCTTTTCTGTTGTGCCGATGGATAAATCAATACTCCTCCTCGTTAAAAAAGAAGTCTTCTTTGGTGGGGTAGTCGGGCCAGATGTCCTCGATGGAGTCGTACTGTTCGCCGTCGTCTTCCAGGTCGGAGAGGTTCTCGATTACCTCGAGCGGAGCGCCAGAACGGGTGGCATAGTCTATCAGCTCATCTTTGGTTGCGGGCCAGGGTGCATCTTCCAATTTTGATGCAAGCTCAAGAGTCCAATACATAGTTATTTATCGATTAAATAATTGTTATTTTTGAATTTGGGGCTGCAAAGATATAATAAAAAATATACACACAAAATTTTTTATTTGCTCTGCAATTCTACTATCTGGGCGAGGGTGAAAAGATAGTCCGACAGGCGGTTTAAATACTGCGCGCAAACGGGGTCTGAGGCCGTTTTTTGCTCGATTGCCCACACCGACCTTTCGCACCGCCGGCAGATGGTCCGGGCCACGTGAATTTCGGCGGCCAGGGCAGGCGGGCCTGGAATAACGAAACTGAACTTTTTTGGGAGTTCTGCCGTCATCAGATCGATGCTCTTTTCCAGGAATTCCAGCCAAGGCGCAGTGTCCAGCGGTTTTAGAAAATCCACTTTTTTCTCGCAAGCCAGGTGGGCGGAAATGTCCATCAGATGACGTTGGATTTCAAACAAATCTTCGCAATCGGTCTTGCGGCGGGCATCTTCTGCTGCGTGCGCGCGGACAACGCCAAGATAGGAGATGAGTTCGTCTACGTTGCCATAGGCCTCCACGCGCGGGTCGCACTTGGCTACTCGGGTACCTCCTACCAAACTCGTGGTGCCCGCATCGCCGGTTTTAGTGTAAACTTTCATAGTTTTTTATCAGATTCTATCTTTCCGTCTCGTATGCAAATAATGCGCCGTGCGTGAGCCGCAATCTGCTCTGAATGGGTAACCAGTATCACAGTGTTGCCCACGGCGTGAATTTCGTTGAAAAGTGCCATAATTTCTTCTGACGTGGCAGTGTCAAGATTTCCGGTCGGTTCGTCTGCCAGAATAATGGAGGGACCGGTGACCAGCGCCCTGGCCAGCGCCACCCGCTGCTTCTGCCCGCCGGAGAGCTCGCTTGGGTCGTGCTCCAGCCGCTCTGCAAGGCCCACCCGAACGAGAGCCTCGCGTGCC
>JAFZYD010000105.1 GCA_017616475.1 Bacteroidales bacterium | reverse complement strand
TTTGTTGAAAAATGAGAAAGACGAAGCCTAAAAAGAGGATTCTACTTCCTGATCCGAAGTACAACGACGTGCTTGTAACACGTTTTGTCAACAACCTTATGTTGCAGGGGAAGAAGAGTATCGCGTATTCTATTTTTTACGATGCCATTGATATGGTAGGCGAGAAGATGAAAGATTCTGACAAGGCTCCGATAGAAGTTTGGAAGCAGGCTCTGGAGAACATCACTCCCCAGATCGAGGTCAAGAGCCGCCGCGTAGGTGGTGCCAACTTCCAGGTTCCTACCGAGATCAGACCTGAACGCAAAATCTCCATCTCCATGAAGAATATGGTACTCTACGCCCGTAAGCGTTCCGGTCACTCAATGGCCGAAAAGTTATGCGCTGAGATAATTGCAGCCTACAACAACGAAGGTGCTGCATTCAAGCGTAAAGAAGATATGCACAAGATGGCAGAGGCCAACAAGGCTTTTGCTCACTTCCGCTTCTAAATCTGTCCGTAAAGGATTAGGATGGCAAGAGACCTCACATACACGAGGAACATCGGTATCATGGCCCACATCGATGCCGGCAAAACTACGACCAGCGAGCGAATCTTGTATTATACAGGCAAGACTCACAAAATCGGGGAGGTGCACGACGGGGCTGCCACTATGGACTGGATGGTTCAGGAGCAGGAGCGCGGCATCACAATCACGAGTGCCGCCACCACCGCTTTCTGGAACCACGACGGCGAGAAATATCAGATAAACCTGATAGACACTCCCGGCCACGTGGATTTTACCGTTGAGGTGGAGCGTTCGCTGCGCGTGCTCGATGGCACCATAGCGACGTTCTGCGCCGTGGGTCGCGTACAGCCGCAATCGGAGACAGTATGGCGTCAAGCCGACAAATACCACGTCCCCAAGATTGCGTATGTCAACAAAATGGACCGCACGGGAGCCGATTTCCTGGCAGTGGTGGAAGAGATCCACACCAAACTGGGCGCCAACGCAGTGCCCATCTGCCTCCCCATCGGAGCCGAGGACAATTTCGAGGGAATAGTGGACCTTATCGCAATGAAGGCAATTTATTACGATAGCGGCACCGAGCTCGTGAACTACGAGATTAAGGATATCCCTGCCGATATGCTGTCCGAGGCGCAGGAGTGGAGAGACAAACTTTTGGAGTCGGTTGCCGAAAGCGACGACGCCCTTATGGCGAAGTTCTTCGACGACCCAGCTTCAATCACGGAAGAGGAGATAATTGCAGCCCTTCGCAAGGCGACCCTCAGTATGTCGGCGGTGCCGACCTGCTGCGGCTCGTCTTTCAAAAACAAGGGCATACAGTTTCTCCTGGACGCCGTAGTGCGCTACCTGCCCAGTCCGCTGGACGTCGGCAGCGTGTTCGGCACCAATCCCAAGACCGGTGCGGAGGTTGAACGCAAGCCGGACGCGAACGCCCCGTTCTGCGCCCTTGTGTTCAAAATCGCCACCGACCCGTTTGTGGGCCGTCTAGCCTTCCTCAGGGCATATTCCGGGCGCCTGGATTCAGGCTCCTATGTGCTCAATACCCGCACAGACAAAAAGGAACGTGTTGCACGCCTGTATCAAATGCACAGCAACAAGCAGAACCCCATAGACTTTGTGGAGGCAGGTGATATCTGCGCCGCAGTCGGGTTCAAGGAGTTGCGTACAGGCGACACAATTTGCGTCGAAGACAAACCTGTCGTACTGGAATCTATGGTGTTCCCCGAGCCCGTCATTGGCGTGGCTGTGGAGCCCAAGACCCAGGCCGACATAGACAAACTGGCCCTCGCGCTGTCCAAACTCTCCGAGGAGGACCCGACCTTCACCGTCGAGACCGATGCGGAAACCGGGCAGACCATAATAAGCGGTATGGGCGAGCTTCACCTTGACATAATCATAGACCGTCTGCGCCGTGAATTCGGCGTGGAGATTAACCAGGGCGCACCGCAGGTCAACTACAAGGAGGCGATTCGCGGCTCTTACCAGATCCACGAGACCTTCAGCAAGCAGACCGGCGGCCGCGGCAAGTATGCCGACATCGTTGCGGAGATTTCTCCTGCCGACGAGGGCGTGTCCGGGCTCCAGTTTATCGACGAAGTCAAGGGCGGCAACATCCCGCGCGAGTTCATTCCCGCTGTGGAGAAGGGATTCAAGAGTTCTATGTCCAACGGCGTGCTGGCAGGCTATCAGGTAATGTCTATGAAGGTCCGCCTTCTGGACGGAGCCTATCATCCTGTCGATTCCGACTCCCTGTCGTTTGAGATTTGCGCCAACCTGGCATTCCGCAACGCGCTGCCCAAGTGCAAGCCGGTGCTTATGGAGCCCATAATGAAACTCGAGGTGGTGACACCGGAAGAATATATGGGCGACATCCAGGGCGATCTCAACCGCAGGCGCGGTCAAATCCAGGATATGGATTCCAAGGGCAACGCACGCATACTCAAGGCGCTGGTTCCGCTGTCAGAGCAGTTCGGCTATGTTACCGTGCTGCGCACCCTGTCCAGCGGCCGTGCCACCAGTTCGATGGAGTTCAGTCACTACGAAGAGGTCCCCACTAATATTGCGAGGGAGGTAGTGCAGCGTCTGGGACGCAAATTTATTGGAGAATAAAATTCAAAAACAGTTATATAATGAGTCAAAAAATCAGAATCAAATTGAAATCTTACGACCACGCGTTGGTGGACAAATCCACCGACCAGCTCGTAAAGACAGTCAAGAGCACTGGCGCTGTTGTCAGCGGTCCTATTCCGCTGCCCACAGACAAGAAGATCTTCACTGTGAACCGCTCGACTTTCGTGAACAAGAAGGCTCGCGAACAGTTTGAACTCAGTTCTTTCGCACGTCTGGTTGACATCTATTCTTCCAACCCCAAGACCATCGACGCGCTTATGCGCCTCGAGCTCCCCAGCGGTGTGGACGTAGAGATCAAAGTCAACTAATTTTCGCAAGAAAGAATAACAACACACTACTAGTTCCGGATAGTTTGCATATATTTGCACCGGAAACGGTCCCTTAGCTCAGTTGGTTAGAGCATCTGACTCATAATCAGGGGGTCGCAGGATCATGCCCTGCAGGGACCACAAAAAAGCCGCAGAAATGCGGCTTTTTTGTTAGTAATCGCCAGCAGGCGATAGCGGAAGCCGGGCAGGGTGGATTGAGTGATAGCAAGGCTGGAGCGGCGGGTCTGGGCAGCGCCCAGAATTATAGGCTCTGCCCCCTAAAACCCCTGCGGCGCAGGGCGCCGGCCGGCTGAAGCCGGCTTTTTACGCCGTAACTATACGTAAACACCAACCCCTATTTCCCAGCCTTCCGGGCGGCCTTGATGACCCCGGCGGCCCATTCGGCGTCGAGGGAGGGGACGGTGCGGCCGTCTTTGCCGGTGAGGGTCTCGGCCATAAAGAGGGAGTTCCAAATAGCCTCGGCGGTGGCTTCGATGGTGGCCGCAAAGAGGCCCGACATATCGTCGTTGTGGAGCAGGGTGGGAGTGTAGAAGTCGGTGCCGGCATCCACCAGGTTGGAGGGGCAATTAGAAAAAGCAATTGCGTAGTCGCCGCTGCCGTTGGCCGCTATGCCGCCGGTGACCGCCAGCCCCATAAAGGCCCGCTCCGCAATCCTTTCCAGGTTGCGGGCATCCACCGGTGCGTCGGTGGCCACGATTATCATACAGGAGCCGTCAACGTCCTGCCGCACTGCAGCGCGTTTTTTCATCATCTCACCGATTTCCACGCCGGCAATTTTCAAAGAGCCGCCATAGTTGGTCTGGACCAGCACGCCGACGGTATAGCCGCCCATCGACTCCGGCAATACGCGGGAAGATGTGCCTATGCCGCCCTTGATGCCGAACGCAACGGTGCCGCGGCCGGCGCCCACATTGCCCTCTTCCACCGGCCCGCTGTGTGCAGAGAAGATGGCCTCCAGCACATTAGTCTCGGTGACATAGCGGGCGCGGACGTCGTTCAGAACGCCGTCGTTGGTCTCGCCCACCACGGCGTTGACGCTGCCCACCGTTTCGCAGCCCGGCCGCGTCAGGGTGTAGGAAATAAGCGCCCGGATGCCCTCGGCGACATTCAGAGTATTCGTCAAGATGATGGGAGTCTCTATTGTCCCCAGCTCCTGGATTTGCGTAACACCCGCCAGCTTGCCGTAGCCGTTGCCGACATACACCGCGGCGGGGCATTTCTTCAGAAAGACATTGCCCTGGTGCGGGATTATTGCAGTGACGCCGGTGTGCATACGGTCGCCGTCGTCCAGCGTGCGGTGGCCCACCGTGACGCCCGCCACGTCCGTAATGGCATTAAGCGGTCCGGGAGAGAAAACGCCATAGGTGATGCCCCAGTCGCGCATCCGCTTCTGGGCGGAGGCGTCAAAAGATACCGTAATGGCGGCCAGCAAGGCAAAAAACAGAATTCTTTTCATAACGGAATCAGGCTTGGGACCACTTGTAACCGAGTTTGGCCAAAATGTGGCTGGCGCCGAGGGTGTACATTGTATATATGGCGGCAGAAACGGCGTTGAAGGCGTCCACGCTGCCGGGCTCTACGCCGCTGTGGCGCAGCAAATCGTAGGCTTCGGTAGCCTTGGAACGAAAGAAAGCAGCCAGGGCGAGGGCCTCCTCACTGTCCAGCTCCAGCCCGAGGATATCCTTTGTGATGTGCTCGTCCATATAGTCGAAGCCCTTCTCGCCGCAGTAGAAGGAGTAGTCGCAGTCTTTATAGGAGGTCCAGTCGCGGTCCCAAAGGCAGGCGACGGCGGCCCCCAGATAGGCGGCCCAGGCCAGCACCACCTCCGGGTAGCCGTTGAATTCCCGGACAGCGTCGGCCATATAGCCTGGGGCAATCCTCTGCCAGGTCTGTTCAAAATCCGGAGTCAGCATCAGGATTTGTTTCTTTTGCGTTTGAACCTCTCAAAGATTACGTTCTTGCGGCTGCTGCGGCGCTCTTTGAGCCGCTCCATTGAATCGTCGTTGATCTTGGGGAAGCGCTTGCGCACCTTGCTGACCCACTCTGTCACGGAACTCAGGGTGTGGCGGTCGCGTTTTTCCGGGTACATCTCGTTGTAGCACACCATAATACCCGTTTCCTCTACGTCGGAGAATTCGTCGTTTATGGCGGTGCCCAGCATCTTCATAGAGGGGGAACTGTTCATATAGGAGTTCACCAGCGGCGGGATGTTGGTACCCAACTTGCGCACCGCATCCTTGAGGTTGCGGTAGTCGTCCTTGAACTCTGAGTCCTTGAGAATCAGGTCCATAAGGCGGGCACTGGTCTCCGGCATAACGGGCTTGATGGGGCGCACCAGCTCCTCCGGGTCGGGGAAGTGCTTCCACAAAAAATGGAGAATAAGGTCGCGGGAAGGGCGGTCGTACGAAGGGTACATAGTCATCTTGCCAAAGAAATAGATGATGCCGGGATGCTCCTGCACCACGGCGCCTATGGCGTCCCAAAGGTTGTCCAGGGCGTAGATGGCCTTGGCGCCGGCGCGCGAACTTTGGTATTCGGGCGTCACAAAACTGCGCCCGAGCTCCATAACGTGCGGCAGATATTCCTTTATAAATACGTCGCTGAAGCGGAACATATGGGTGGTGGCCAGTATCGGCTGCCCGTCTTCGCGCAGTTTTACATCGGGGCCCAGGATGTAGCGGTAGCCGCCCAGAATGGCCTGGGAATCGGGGTCCCAAACCACAATCTGCTTGTAGGGCACCTCCATTGTGTCAAACTCGTCTATATCGGCCGCCAGACCGCTGCCGCCGCCCCCTTCGCGGAACGAAATCTCGCGCAGACGGCCAATCTCCTGCATAACGTTGGGGGAGTCGTGGGCGTCCACCACATATATCACGTTGCCGCCTTTGTTGGTGTTGCACAGTTTCTTGTCGGGGGTAAGCTCGGAGAGCAGAAGGTCCAGGCTTACAGGATCTATTATCTTTTCCATAATCTAAAGTTCATATACTTTTTCACGTACCCAGGCAGCCCAGTCGGCATCGGACTTGCTCTTGTCGAAAGCCTCGGCGGGGATGGGTTTCCCAAAAATAACCTTGAAAGTGCCGCCACGCTGGCGGTACATCTCGTCCGGCAGGAACAACATAGCAAAATTGAATTTCAACTTGAGCCACTTGCAAATGTTGGCTATGTTGTAGAAGCGGTTGCTGTTGCGGCCAATAAAGTGGATGGGCACCACGTAGCGGTTGGTCTCGCGGCACATCTTAATGAAATTCTTGCCCCACGGGAGGTCCTGTATTTTGCCGTTTATTTTGCGTGAGCACAGGCCGGCGGGGAAAATCATAAGATTATTATTTGAATGATACACATCGTGAATCATTTTGGGCAGGTCGCGCGCCTGGGCGCCCGTCTTGTTGATGGGGACGCTCATAGATTTGATGCCAGGCAGTGCCATAAGAAAATCGTTCACCAGAAAGCGGACGTTGTGCCCGAAATTCTCACCCACGACGCTGGCCAGCGCCACGCCGTCGATGCCGCCCAGCGGATGGTTGCTGGTAAAGCAAATAAGCGAGCCCTCCGGCACCACCACGTTTTCCAACCCTTCTACATCCAGCTTGACATCCAGATATTTGATGCCCTCGGTGCAGAATTCAATGCCTTCGTAGCCCTTGGTAATCATTCCGTTGAGGAAATCCTGGTGGATGAAACGCTTCATCCAGTTCAGGAACCATTTGGGAATTTTTTTGCCGGGAAACTTTTCGGCAACGACTTTATCCAGGTCTATGGCCAGATCGGGCCGGGGAACGGGAGTTTCGCTCATATAAAAACAGTTATTTGCGAGTTCAAAATTAGTCAAAATTACAAAATCGGCTTTATATTTGTATAAACAATTGTCGTTTAATTTTAACCTGACTTAAAATGAGTAAATATGCAGTCATCGTCGTTGACCTGGTCAACGATTTTGTATCGGGATCGATTGCCCATCCCAGAATCAAAAGAATCATAGAACCCATCAAGGAGCTCTGCGAGAAGGCCCGCGCAGCAGGCGTGCCCGTTTTCTATGCCAACGACAGCCACACTCCCGAGGTTGACAAGGAATTTAAGGTTTGGGGTCCCCACGCAGTTGAGGGCACCTGGGGCGCAGAGGTTATAGACGAACTCAAACCCCAACCCGGCGACATCATCATCCCTAAGAAGACCTACAGCGGTTTCTTCCAGACTCCCCTGGAGCTTGACCTTCGCGAGTTGGGCGTAGACACAGTCATCATCACCGGCTGGCAGGCCGACTGCTGCTGCCGTCACACCAGCGCCGATGCTTTCTTCCGCGGCTTCAATATTGTTGTTCCGCGCGAAACCACCGACACCCTGACCCAGGAAGACTGCGACCGTGGCCTTGAGTATATCAAGAACATCTACGGAGGTACGATTTGCAGTATGAAGGACCTTCCTTTCTGGAAATAACACTATATGAAAGTAGGGTTGTTCATCGACACCTTCTACCCTATGGTAGACGGTGTTGTAAAAGTTGTGGACAATTATGCACGCCGCCTCGCAAAAAAATGCGAGGTGGCGGTGTTTTGTCCCGCGGTCAAAGGGTATAACCCGGAGCAGGACAAGGAGTTCCCTTATCAGATAGTGCGCTGCACATCACTGTCCGTGCCGGGGCAGGACTATTCGCTGCCGCTGCCGCTGGCCGACCCTGCGTTCAACCTGCCGCTTGCCAAGAGCGGCCTGGACATAGTCCACATCCATTCCCCCTTTGCGGTGGGTATGGCCGGCGTGTTCTACGCCAAAATACATCAGGTGCCCGTGGTGGGCACACTTCACTCCCAGTACCGGCAAGATTTCGAACGGACATTCAAGTTGGAGCCGACAGTAAAGATGGCCCTCAACACCCTGATGATGACCTTCAATTCCTGTGACGAATGCTGGGCGGTGAACGGCGCCATCAAAGATCTGTATGTGAACGAATATGGCCTTACAACCCCCTGCGACGTGGTTTTGAATGCCACCGACCACGTTCCGGTGGACGACCAGGCCGCGGCGGCAGCCCGCGTGAACAGCCGCTACGGCATAGCCCCGGGCGAGACTGTTCTGCTGTTTGTGGGGCGCCTCAATTTCCAGAAGAACCTGGATTTCACCGCACGCGCCCTCAAAATTTTAAAGGACCGCGGCGAACACTTCAAGATGATATTTGCGGGCCAGGGGCAGGACGAAAAGCAGCTGGTGGAGCTGGTGAACGAGCTGGGCCTGACCGGCGATGTGGTGTTTACCGGCCTTGTCGGCGGCCGCGAAGAGCTGCAGGACCTCTATTCCCGAGCCAAACTGTTCCTTTTCCCTTCGCTGTACGACGCCAATTCGCTGGTGCAGATAGAGGCGGCCTGCCAGGGCACTCCCACTATCTTCCTCAAAGGCTCCCGCACCTCCGCCACCGTGCAGGACGGGGTCAACGGCTTTATTGTGGAACCCACGGAAGAGGCCTTTGCCTATAAAATACAGGAGATCCTGCACGACGATGCTCTCTACAACCGAATTTCCAAAGCCGCCCGCGAGCAACTCTACCTGGACTGGGACACCGTGGTGGACGGCGTCTACAACCGCTATCAAGACCACATTGCCCGCAACGCAGAAAAACCCACTTTGGAAGACCGTCTCAAACAGGTCTTCCTCCCCGATGTGGATAAAGAGAATTAATACCTGAAACCCAACTTTTCAAGGCCCCGGCACACGTCGGGGTTTTTCATAAAAGTATCCCAAAGCAGGCCGGTGCGGTAGTTTTCTATCATACAGATAATAGGGCCCTGGTCGATGGCGATGTAACTGGTTGCGAACCAGCGGTCTTCCAGGCTGAAAGCATCGTGGAAGCCGTAGTCGCCCCATATTCTGTTGCCCAGATAGTAATAGAAATACTCCATCGCCGCTATAGATTCCTCCGGAGTGTACGGCATACTGGCCAGGGCGGCCGTGGGGGCTATTGTGCCGGTGTCGTTGGTGGGCGAAGAGGCAGTGTATCCGGCAGAATAGTCGCTGGCGGTAAGGCCCCAGCAGCGGCTGCCGTAGCCGTAATATCCTCTGGGGTTCTTTACGCAGTAGTTATAATTGATTTTGGCGTGGGCGGTGTTCTGCTCCCAATAATTGGCGTAGGCGTCGCTCAAGTTGCGGGGGTCCAGCCCCAGGAACGAATAGTGGGCGAAGAACATAGGTCCGCCGTAGTCGGGCCCCAGCGGCAGGGTGATGTCATAGAACTTGCGGCCGTTTGCGGCGCCCGCCGCCCAGCCGCGGTCGTAAACCTCTTTGGAGATGCTGTGTGTGGGCGATGATGCCGCCAGCACATACACTATCAGCGCTTCGTTCCATCCCTTTATCTGCATATTCATCTGCCAGCCGTAGTCGGGCGACCAGTGCCAGTAGAGCACGTTTTGACCGCCGCGGGTAAAATGGTCCCATTCTACCGCCTCCCAGAGGGCGGTGACGCCGCTGCGTACGGCGGTTTCGGTGGCGTCGCTGCCGCTGAAATAGCTCCGCAGCGTGAGCAGGCCCTCCATAAGGAAGGCCGTCTCCACCAGATCGGCGCCGTTGTCATAGGTGCTGAAGGCGATAGTCTCTCCGGTAGTGCCGTTAAGCCAGTGAGGGAAGGCGCCGTGGTAGCGCACCGCCTTGTTCTGCAGGAAAGAAACCACCTTGAGGGCGCGCCCGGCCCCCTCTTCGCGGGTTATGAAGCCCCGCTCTATGCCCACCGGAATTGCCATCAGGCCAAAGCCGCTGCCGCCGGTGGTAACCGTTTCGCCGCTGTTCAAACGCTCCCGTGCCAGGCCGCTCACCGGATGGGCGTAATCCCAGAAATATGCAAAGGTGCGCTCCTGAACCAGCGTCAGAAGGTCTTCTGTGGGTATTTCGGGGAATACTTGCTTCTCTTCCATCCCGGTCACGAACCCGAAGGAATAATCGCCAATAAGGTGCACGCCAAGGTAATCTCCCGCCAGAACAAAAACATTGTAGGAGGTGTATTCTTTGAGCGGTCCGGCCAGCGTCAGGGTTATTGTGTACTCGTCTTTCTGCGCCACGGAGAACTCCCCGAAATTGCTGAACCAGATTTTTTCCGAGTCCATCTTGGTGGCGTCCACGGCGCTGGAAAACTCCATATCTACCACCACGTTGCTCGTGGAGGCGCCGCTCACGCGGCCGCCGCTGGCCACTTTGCGGCCGTCTATGGTGCAGGAAAACAGCACGGCGTTGGGCGCCTTGTCGCCTTCCGGCGTCTTTTTGCAGGACGCGGCGGCAAGCACGGCGAGCAGCAACGCCGCCGCGGGCAGTGCGCGAAAGATGGTTCTAAACATAGTGACACGGAGGCCGGTCAGGGCCTCCGTGCCTGAATGGGTCAAATTATTAGTCCAGACCGTCGGTAACTGCAACCTCAGCCCTGTAGAGCTGTGCAACTTCGGTCTCGGAAAGGCCCTTGTTGAACAAACGGACCTCGTCTATCTTGCCGCTGAAGTAGCTCAGCCACTCCTCTGCGGAAGCACCGGTTACGCGCTGTGCGAATGCACCGATGTAGCAGTTGGCAGCGTTGAGCATAGTGATTTTGCCGGCACCGGCCTTGCCGTCGCCAAGAAGAACGTCCTGCTCGAACACCTTGCTTCCGTTAACGAACATCATAGCCTTGGAAGAGTTCTCGTCGTAGGTCATAGTTACAAACTGCCAAGCCAGAGCGTTGATGGCCCTGAAGCCGGGGTAGAAGCCGTGCCAGTCGGCAGCGGTGTTGTCGTTGTAGAAGTAACCCTTGAGCAGTGCGCCGGAGTCTGCGTCACCACCGTCCAGGAAGAGGTCGAATGCACCCCAGTTTGCGTCAACGACCTTGTCTACAGAACCAACGGTGAAGATACCGCCGCGATAGTCGTTGGGGAAAATCCAGGCAGAAAGGGTGAAGGAGGTGAGGCTTCTTACGAAGTTTGCGGGAACCTTGAGGCTCAGGTATGCCATTGTGTTGACATCGCCGGTGCTCTCGTAGCAGCCGCCGCGTGCGCCTACGCCGAATTTAGCGGTTCCGGCAAGAGCGTCGTAGGTGACACCTTCGCCAGTTACCACACAGTCGGTAGCGGAGTTGAGAGGGAAGTATGCAACCAGGTTTTCGGAGCATACGTCAACGCCGCCGGTGGGGTCAACTTTCTTGTTCTCTTTGTCGCAAGAAGCGAGAGTGAGTGCTGCAAAAGCAGCCAGAACTACAAAAAACTTTTTCATTTGTGTGTTAATAATTTAAAAGGGTTAATTAAAGATAGTTAGGATTTTGTTTAAGATTTGTATTCAACTGAAGTTGGGTGGCGGGAATCGGGAAGAGGTTGTTCTTGCCCTCCTGATAGCCAAGGCCGCCCAGGTATTCTGTGGCAAGGCCGGTGCGGATGAGGTCCAGGAAACGGTCCTCCTCCAGTGCCAGCTCTGCGCGGCGCTCGTCAAGTATATTGTTTACGGTTGCCTCTACCGGCTCCAGGCCTACGCGTGCGCGGACCATATCCAGGGCGGTCTGTGCAGTGTATCCACTAAGGGCGCCGGGCTGTGCGCCGCGGGCGAGAGCCTCCGCATACATAAGCAGGACCTCGCTGTAGCGCATCGCGCGCAGGTTGTGGTCGTAGCCGTAGCCGTTGTTGTTCCACTTGTTGTAGAACGAAGGGGTATACACCTTGCCGTTGTAAACGGGGTTGGGGCAGGTTGCAGCAATTTCGTCGCCCTCGGGAGTTTTGGTGCCGCTGTAGAGCAAGGTGGTGGCCATGCGCTCGGTGTCGCCGCGCTCCGTCAGGAAAGCAATAAGAGCGTCGCTGGGCACGCAGAAGCCCCATCCCTGCATATTGGCGGGGGTGTTGTTGCGGGGGCCCTGGTGGTAGGCGTACTCGCTGTAGGCGGCGTCGCCGGTGGTCTTGCCCAGGGTGCTGCTCTCAATCTCGAACACGCTCTCGGCGCAGTTCTCGCCTTCCATAGAGAAGACGTAGCGGAAGCTCGGCATAAGGGAATACTTGCCGCTGGCTATTAACTGGTCGCAGAGGTTTGCGGCCTGGTCGTATTTGCCCTGATACAGGCTCACCTTGGCCAGATATGCCATTGCGGTGTATTTGTTGGCGCGGGAGATATACATACGCGGCCAACTTGCCGGCAGGCGGTTTATGGCATCCTGCAGGTCGCTCTCTATAAAGGCATAAATCTCCGCAGGAGTCTTCTGCTTAAGCGAAGCCAGGTCGGATGCGGTCATAGTCTTGTCAATCAGGGGGATGTTGCCCCACATCCGGACAAGGTAGAAATATGCGTAGGCGCGAATGAACTTGGCGTCGCCGATGCACTGCTCCACGGTGGCCAGGTTCTCTTCGGACTTAAGGTTCTTCTTGAAGGTCTCCATCTGGTCCAGCACGTTGTTGGCGGCAGATACCATATCGTACCAGCCGGTCCACTGTGCCAGGATAAGCTCGTTGGAGGCACCATAGGTGAAGGTTTGCAGCTCTTTCATAGAAGCGCCGTCCTCCGGAGTGGAACCCTTGTCGGCATCGTCGCTGGTGACTTCAAGGCAGCCGATGAACGGGAATGCGGAGCAGTTGTAGGAACGCAACTGCGCGTATGCGGCGCTCACCGGTTTTATTATGTTCTCCGGATTGGTGTAGTCCATTCCTTCGCTGGTGGCGGTGCCTTCCGGGCGGATGTTCAAAAATTCCGCGCATCCGGCCAGCATCAGCGCCAGGGGCAATATGAGTAATAATATCTTTTTCATAGCATTCTACTTGAAGTTGAGTTTGAGACCAATTGTATAGATGGCCTGCATCGGGTGGGTGGAGGAATCGATGCCGGACTCGGTAGGGGTGCCGCCTATTTCGGTAGTGAAACCGTTGTAGGTGAAGTAGGTGAACGGACGCTGTGCAGACAGATAGATTCTGGCCGACTCAAAGCTGTCCCAGCCCTTGATGGAGGGGATGGTATAACCCAGCTGAACGTTCTGGATGCGGGCGAACCAGGCGTCTTCTACAAAGAACGAGTTGGCCCGTTGCGTGTAGGCGCTGGTGTAGGCTGTAGCGCTGGGGTAATTCTTGTTCTTGGGGTAGGCGTTGTTGTAGAAGTCGAGGTCGTAGTTGCCGTCGGAGAAGACACCGCGGGTCATACGCTTGGCGTTCAAAATCTTGTTGCCGAACTGGCCGTAGAGCGAAATGGCGAAGTCCCAGCGCTTGTAGTTGAGCCCGAAGTCCAGGCCGGTCATAAGCCAGGGGATGGGGCTTCCCAGGTAGGTAAGGTCCTTGTCGTCAATCACACCGTCTTCATATTCGTCGTGGTAGCGGAAGTAGCCGGCGCCCTTGAGGTCCTGCACCTGTTCGTCCAGAAGCGCATCCTTGGTCGACTCGTAAACGTAATCGATCTTGTAGCCCCAGAAAGAACCGATGGGGTAACCGGGGAGGGTGCGTGTGGAATAGTTGCCGCGCACGGTCGCGCCCGGGATGTAATCGCGGTCCTGCAGCGCAATAACGCGGTTGCGGACGGTGGTGGCGTTGAAGCCTATGTTATATGAGAAATCGTCGCTTATGCGGTCGCTCCACTTTATGTCGAACTCAAAACCGCTGTTGCGCACGGTGCCGTTGTTGGCCAGCAGCTCCGTGGTGCCGCCGCCCACCGCGATGGGAACGTAGAAGACTACGTTGTTGGTGGTGCGGTTGTAGTAGTCCAAAGTACCGGAAAGGCGGTTTTTGCAGAAGGAGAAGTCCAGGCCGAGGTCGGCTTCGGTAACAACCTCCCACTTGAGGTAGTTCTGATATACGGTCTGGGCACCGACGCCGTCCACAAGAACGTCATTGAACACTGCCGATGCGCCGTAGCCGCTGGAACCGAGAATGGAAACGGAGTTGGCGGGCACGTTGTCGTTACCCAGCATACCCCAGCTGGCGCGCAGCTTGAGATATTCGAACGCCGGGTGGCTCTTCATAAACTCCTCGTTGGTGATTACCCAGCCGAGACCCACGGAGGGGAAGAAGCCCCACTTCTGCTGATACTTGCTGGAGGCGTCGGCACGCATAGTGACGGTTGCCAGATAGGTATCTTTGTAGTTGTAGGTGCCGCGGGAGAAGAACGACAGGCCGTGGTAGCGGTACGGGCCGGGGTTGAGGTCGGTCACCGAAATGCCGTTGGTGGAGCCTAGGCCAATGTAGTGGCTCTGTTCGTCGATGTCCGGCACGGACGGGGCACTGCCGGAGAGCCCCTGCAGCGTCTCTATGCGGGTACTCTGGCCCAACATAGCGGAGTAGGAGTGAGGCCCCTTGCTGTCGGCCCAGGTGAGGGTGTTGTCTATGATTTGCTTGCGGCGGATGCCGAAGGTCTTGCTCTGTACCGAAGCGCCGCTGCCCTGGGTGCCGTATACCAGATATTCGGGGGTGTATCCGGCGGTCTTATAGGCCTCGAAATCGAGGTTGTAGGCGCTGCGGAATTTAAGCCGGTCTTCGAAGAACTTGAGCTCCGCGTAGGTGCTGAACACCAAATCCAGCCCCTCGGTCTTGCTGTCGTTGTAATAGTTGGAGGCGTAGGGGTTGCCGTAGGAGCCGCCGTAGCCGTAGCGCTGGGGCGAATCGAACTTGACTGGGTACGCATCTACATTGGCGTCGTTATAAACGGGGTATACCGGCGGGTTCACGAACGCCTGGTAGAATGCGCCCGAGTTGGGGTCCTTGCGGGTGTAGTCGCTTATGAGCACGTTGCTGCCCAGGGTGAGCCAATCCTTTACCTTCTGGTCTATGCGGCCGCGCAGGTTTATGCGGCTGTACCAGTTGTCGGAATCCATAATGCCGTCCTGATAGAAATAACCCACGCCAAAGCTGTAGTTGGTCTTGTCGGTGGCGCCCGAAACATCCAGGTTATGGCTGTGGGTGAGCGCCTTGCGCAGCATAGTGGCGTACCAGTCGGTGCTGGTGGGGTAATCGGAAGCGACCTTGGGAACATAGGTGGCGTCAATCGAATAGGCGCTGTTGAGCAGTTCCACATACTGGTCGCGGTTGGCCAGCTTCATTACGTTGACGGGCACCTGAAGACCGGCGTAGCCGTCGTAGCTTATGTTGGTGTGGTTGATTACGCCCTTCTTGGTGGTGATTAAAATTACGCCGTTCGCGGCCCGCACACCGTAGATGGCGGCGGCGGAGGCATCTTTGAGCACCGTCATCTCTTCTATATCGCCCGTGGCGATAAAGGAGATATTGTCTACGAACACACCGTCCACCACATAGAGCGGGGAGGCGTAGTTGCCAATGGAGCCGGTACCGCGAATGGTGACGGCCGGGGCAGCGCCCGGCGCACCGCTTTGGATTATGCGCACGCCGCTGGCCTTGCCCTGCAGCGCGCTTATGGCGTTGCCGGTAATCTGCTTGTTAAGCTCCTCGCCCTTGACATTCACGATAGGCGCGGTGAGGTCCTTGGACTTCTGGGTGCCGTAACCTACGACAACCACTTCGTCCAGGAAGTTTACATCCTCCTTTAGCAGGATGCTTGCGGGGAAGTCCTTTGCGGGGAAGGTCTGCGAGGCATAGCCGATGCAGCTGACCTCCACGAGGGCGTCTGGGCCCGAGACGTTCAGGGTGAAATTGCCGTCAAAGTCGGTGGAGGTACCGTTGGTGGTACCCGCCTCCATAACGGTGGCGCCTATTACCGGCCCCAGATCGTCCGAGATGACACCCCTGACCTGATACTGCGCCTGCGCGCCCAGCGCGAACGACAGCAGAACCAGTGTTGTGAGGATTAATCTTTTCATTTGATATAATGGTTAATTGTTGTTGTAGCTGAATCCGAGTTTTTCCAGGCCGGCCTTTATTTCCGGGCAGCCGCCGAACAGATTCCAGAGCAGGCCGCTGCGGTAATTCTCTATCATAACCGCTTCGGGGCCCTGGTCAATTGCCAGGTAGTGTTCCAGCACCTGCTGGTTTTCCGGCAAGGAATAGTTTATTGCATCGTAGAAGCCGTAGGGGCCGAAGGTGCGCTTGTCTTTAAGCAGGCGGCGGATAACGGCCATACTCTCCTCCGGAGTGTAGACTATGGACGATACCGGGGCGGTGGGGCTCACGGTGCCGTTTTCTTCATCGGTGCCGGGGTAGTGGCCGGCGTAGCCAAGCAGGACGTCGTCGCTGGATGTGAATCCCCAGAAATCTTCGCCCAGCTTCTTTTCCGGGTGGTCCATAGCGTATGCGCGGTGAATGAGGCATTGATTGCGGTTGCGCTCAAAATAATCGGTATAGCCGTCCGTCAGGCCGCGGGGGTCGAGCCCCAGGAAGGAGTAGTGGGTGAAGAACAGCGGCCCGCCGTAGGGCATACCTATTGTGAGCGGGATGCCGTAATATTCGTTGCCGTTGTAGTAGTAGGGGCTGGTCTTGTAAGAGGCCTCGTAGCACTCTCTGGTGATGGGATAGGTCGGGGAAGATGCCGCCAGAATGTAGGTTATGAGCGTTTCGTCGAAGCCGCGGATGCGGTGGTTCATCTTCCAATCGTAATTTTTGGACCAGTGCCAGTAGAGGCTGTCGGTGTCGTGGGTATACCAGTTCCACTCCACGCCGCGCCAGAGGTTGTCGCAGCGGGCCTTCAACGCATCGTTTTTGGTCCACTGGCGGGTGGTGAGGATGCCGACGGTGAGGAACGCGGTCTCCACCAGGTCGCCGCCGTCGTCGTATTTGCTGAAAGGATATGCCTCGCCGCTGTCACCGTCGTACCAGTGCGCCCAGGCGCCGTGGAAGCGCTCTATGCGCTCCAAAGACGATATAATCTTCTCCAGGCGGGTTTCGCCCTCTTCGCGGGGGTAGTAGCCGCGCTCGGCGCCCGCAATAATAGCCATCATTCCGAAGCCGGTGCCGCCGGTGGTAACGATGTTGCCGTGCACATCTTCGTTGCGCTCGCGGGCCATACCGGTAGCAGGCTCGGCAAACTCGGTGAAGTATTTAATAGTGGCCTGCTCTATGCGGTCGAGTATGGCCTCGTCCGATTCTAGTTGAGGTTTGCACCCGGTTGCTGCCAGCAGTGCGGCGGAGGAAAGTATCAGAAAGAGTCGTCGCATATAGCTATTCGTTGTAGGTGAAAGTTGCGAATTCTGTGCAGTCGGATGCGGGGCCTATGAACGCCCGGAATTCGCCCGCTTCGGGCCCGAAGGTCATATCCTTGCGCCAGAACGATATAAGTTCCGGAGTTATTTCGAACTCTACGGTGCGGCTTTCGCCCGGGGCGAGAGTGACGCGCTCGAAGCCCTTGAGCTGCTTGACGGGGCGGGTCACGCTGCCCACCATATCGCGGATGTAGAGCTGCACCACCTCGGTGCCCTCTTTGGCGCCGGTGTTGGTGATTGTGGCCTTGGCGGTGATGCTCCCCATGGGGCCGAATTCAGCCGCGCTCAGCTCAGGCTTGCTGTAACTGAAGGTTGTGTAGGTAAGGCCGTAGCCGAAGGGGTAGAGAGGCTCATTCTCGCAGTCGAGGTAGCGGCTCTCGTATTTGACCCCCTTGTGCACATAGGGGCGGCCGGTGTTCTTGGCGTAATGGTAGATGGGCACCTGCCCCAGGTTGTAGGGGAAGGTGACGGAGAGGCGGCCGCTGGGGCTGGCCTCGCCAAAGAGCAGACGGGCCACGGCCTCGCCGCCCATAGTGCCGGGATACCAGGCTTCCAATATAGCGTCGGCCAGTTCGCTCTCTTCGCTAAGGTCCAGCGGGCGTCCGTTGAGCAGCACCAACACAATAGGCTGGCCGGTGGCGGCTATGCGGCGGAGCAGTTCTTTCTGAACTTCGGGAAGCTGGATGGAGGTGCGGCAGGCGGCCTCGCCGGTCCAGTCGCAGGATTCGCCCAGCACCATAATCACGGTGCTGGCGCTGCGGGCGGCATATTCGGCCTGGTTGAAACCTGCCTGGCCGGGGTTTTCAATGTCGCAGCCCTTGGCGTAAACCACGCCGCCGGCCATCTCCCGGATTCCCTCCAGGAGGCTCTTTATACCCTCCACCTGGCCTGCGCCGCGCCAGCTGGCCAGCAGGTCGTCCGCACTGTCGGCCAGGGGACCTATAACGGCCACCGTACTGTTCTTGTCCAGAGGGAGCAAATTATGAGTGTTCTTGAGCAGCACGCAGCTCTCTTCTGCAAGGGTGCGGGCCGCCAGCAGATTGGCTTCGGTCTTGGTCTCTGCCGCCTCGCGCTCCGGGCTGCAATAGCGGTAAGGGTCCTCGAACAGGCCCAGGCGGGCCTTTACGGTGAGCACGCGGCGCACCGCCTCGTCCAGAGTCTTCTTGCTTACCTTGCCCTCTTTCATGGCCTTTGCCAGGAATTCACTGTAGCCGCCGCTCTGCATATCCATATCGTTGCCGGCGTTAAGGGCCTGTATGCTGGCGTCTTCCAGGTCGCGGCTGGTGCCGTGGTTAATCATCTCCATAACGCCGGTGTAGTCGCTCACCACAAAGCCGTCGAAGCCCCATTCGTCGCGCAGAATCTCCGTGAGCAGGTGGCGGTTGGCGGTGGCGGGAGTGCCGTCATATTCGTTGAAAGATGCCATTGCGGTCTGCGCTCCGGCATCTACGGCTGCCTTGTAGGGGGGCAGATAGAACTCGCGCAACCAGCGCTCGCTCATATCCACCGTGTTGTAGTCGCGGCCGGCGTGCGGGGCGCCGTAGGCCGCAAAGTGCTTCACGCAGGCGGCAATGGTGAGCGGGTCTTCAAGGTCGCCGCCCTGGTAGCCATATACCATTGCGCGGGCAACTTCGCTGCCCAAGAAGGCATCCTCTCCGGCACCCTCGCTGATGCGGCCCCAGCGGGGCTCCACGCAAATGTCGCACATAGGGGAGTAGGTCCAGTGAAGTCCGGCTGCGGCAGCTTCGCGCGCTGCGATGCGGGCGCTCTCTTGGATGAGCGGCATGTCCCAGCTGGCGCTGATGCCCAGGTTGATGGGGAAGATGGTGCGGAAGCCGTGTATCACGTCGTAGCCGAAGAGCAGGGGTATTCCCAGGCGGGTCTCGTTCACCGCAATCTCCTGCAGCTGGCGGGTGTAAGCGGCGGTGTAAGCATTGAAGATGTTGCCGCACTTTCCGGAGCGGATGTCATCGACATAGCCAGAGCGGATGCTGGGTCCGGTGACGTCCCAGTCGGAGGTGTAGAGCACCAGCTGGCCGATTTTCTCGTCCAAGGTCATCACCCGCAGCAGCGAATCCACTATGGGGTAGTGTTTGAGGGCGTTTGCGGCCACCTTGGGGTTGGCGGGAGCGCTCTCGTTACGGCCGCCGCAGGAGACCAGTAACAGTGCGCAAATGGCAATTAAAAAATGTTTCTTCATAGGGCTGCGCGCGTAAAATTTTATAAATATAGGTATAAAATACTTAAAAAACAAAACAGGGAGCGCATAAGACACTCCCTGTTTGCAAGTAACGAGCAACAGATTCTACTGCTGCTGCACCTTGATGTAGCCGTCGGCAATGGCCCTCTGGGTGAGGCGCTCGATGCGGGTGGCGGTGTCCGGGTGGGAAGAGAACATCTGGCTGTAGCCGCTTGTCGCCTGTACGCCGCTGGCGTTCTGCAGCGCCTGCATCTTCTGGAAGCTCTTAATCATAGCCACCGGGTTGCGGCCGTGGGCCTTCAAGAAATCGTAGCCATAGTCGTCCGCCTGGTTCTCCTGTTTCTTGGAGTAGCGGGCGCTGAGGGCGGCTTCGCCAATGGCACCAAGCTGGGAGTCGGTTAGCGAGGCGATGGTGGTGCTGGTGGCGGCCAGACCGTCCAGGGCGGCGCTGCGCAGCATTGCGTTCTGAACCTCCTTCTTGGAGTGACGCAGCGCCACGTGGCCAATTTCGTGTCCAATCACGCCAAGCACTTCGTCGTCTGTGAGCAGGTCCATAAGGCCGCTGAACACCCGCACGCTGCCGTCCGCGCAGGCGAACGCATTCACCTGGTTGGTCTCATACACCTTGAAATTCAAGGGGATGCCGTCTGCATCGGTAAGTCCCTGGGTGAGTTTTGCAAGGCGCTTGCTGTAGGTGCTGTTGGCGGAGCTCACCTTGTTGGAGGCGTCCAGTTTTGCAACATACTGCTGCATAGATGCAATCACCTGTTCGTCCGTGATGGATGCGGCCTGGGCCACTTTGGCGGCGCCGTAAAGCACGCGGCCCGTGTCGATGTTCTGCAAAATGCCGCAGGAAGCTGTCACAACAGCCACTGCCAAAATTATGATAAGCTTTTTCATATCAATAGATTAATTATCTGTTTACCTCTACCCTGCGGCCGGTTTCGGTGGAAACCAGGCTGCCGAAAATTGCCCGCATCGCGGTGAGCACGCTCTCCCCGCTCACCGGGGGCTCCACACCTGCTTCCAGAGCCTCTATGAAGGCGTCCATAACGCCGGATGCGGTCTGGTTGTCGTTGGTCTGGATGCGGTCGATGTCGAGGGTTTGCACCTTGGAATCCTTGCCTATTACTTTGAGCGAGCAGGCGGGGTCATCGTAGATACGGATAATGCCGTCTGTGCCGTAGATTATGGTGGAGTTGTCTTCCTGACCGTAGAAGGTCCAGCTGGCCACCATCGTGCCTATCGCGCCGCCCGCCATCTCAAAGATGCAGATGGCGTTGTCGTCCACACCGATGGGGGTGCCGTCCGCGTACTTTTTGTCGATTGTGGATATTTTGGCGGTGACGGCGGTGATGGTGTCGTCCAGAATATACTGGATGAGGTCGGTCTTGTGGATGCCGAGGTCGGCCAGGACGCCCATTACGGCGGCCTTCTTGTCAAAGAACCAGGTGCCGGGGCCGGGGGTGATGCTCCAGGTCTCGGGTCCGGCGTGGCCAAAGGTGGTGCGGAAAGAAATCACGCGGCCTATGACGCCATCCTTGATGAGCCGGCGAGCTTCGGCGTGGGCCTTGGCAAAGCGCTGGTTCTGCCCAATCATAAGGTATTTGCCGCATTCGGCGGCGGTGGCCACCATACGCTCGCAATCTTCTATATTAGTGGCCATTGGCTTTTCGCATAGCACGTGTTTGCCGGCCTTGAGGGCGGCTATTGTGACTTCTGCATGCTTGTTGTTGGCCACACACACGCTCACCGCGTCTATCGCCGGGTCGGCCAGCATCTCTTCTATGGTGTCATAGACTTTGCCGCCGTACTTTGTGGCCATCTGCTGTGCGCGCTCCCTGGCCAGGTCAAAATAACCCACCAGGCGGGCGTTGGGGTTGTTGTGGTACTCCGGAATATGGCGGACCTGCGAAATTTTTCCGCAGCCGATTATGCCGATGCCTTTCATATCAGCTTATTCTGCGGGGCTGAAATCTTCTTTACCGACGCCGCAGAGGGGGCAAACCCAATCTGCGGGGAGGTCTTCGAAAGCTGTGCCGGGGGCGATGCCGTTGTCGGGGTCGCCAACTGCGGGGTCGTATTCATACCCGCAAACATTGCAAGTGAATTTTTTCATACTAATTGATATTTATTGGTTTATAATTTCTCTACAAAGGAGCGGCCGTACTCCTCGCAAGCGGCAAGGGCGGCGGAATCCGGACACCAGGGGGTGCGGATGCCTTCGTCCACCACTGCAAAGCCGGCTTCGGCAAGCAGTGCCGATATTTGTTTGGCCGCTTCGCCGCTCCAGCCGTAGCTGCCGAACGCCGCGGCCGATTTCTTTTTGAGCTTCATACCCTTGGCCATTTCCAGCAGCCCGGCAATGGCGTAGGAGAAGCCGTTGTTGATGGTGGGGGAGCCCACCAGAATGGCTTTGGAGTGGAATATTTCTGTAAGGATGTCGTTCTTGTCTTCCTTGGCGGCGTTGAAAATCTTGACCGTGGTGCCCGGGGCGGCGGCGCCTATGCCGCGCGCTATGGCCTCCGCCATAAGCCGGGTGCTGTTCCACATTGTGTCGTACACAATGGTGATTTGGTCTTTCGCGTAAGCATTAGCCCACTCCAAATATTTCTTTACGATGCTTTCCGGGTCGCGGCGCCAAATCACTCCGTGGCTGGGGCATATCAGCTTCAAGGGGAGGTTCATCGCCAGAATCTCGTTCACCTTGCGCATCACCATAGGGCAGAAGGGGGCCAGTATGTTCGCGAAATATTTCTCCGCCTCCTCCATCATCTGGGCCGCGTCCACCTCGTCGTTGAACAGGCTTTCGCTGGCAAAATGCTGCCCGAAGCCGTCGTTACTGAACAGGATGCCGCCGCAACCGTCGTAGTAGCTGAACATTGTGTCGGGCCAGTGGAGCATCGGGGCTTCGATAAAGGTGAGGCTCTGCCCGCCGCCCAGGTCCAGTTTGTCGCCGGTTTTGACCTTGACAAAGTTCCAATCCTGATGGTACAGGCCGCGCAGGATGGCCTCGCCCTTGGCGGTGCAATAAACCGGGGTGCCGGGGATGGCCCGCAGCAGTTCGGAGAGCGCGCCGGAGTGGTCGCTCTCGTTGTGCTGCATCACTATGGCGTCTATTTTTGCGAGGTCAATTTCCTGCGCCAGACGCGCCACGAACTCGCGGTCGTAAGGGCCCCAGACGGTGTCCAGCAGCACGGTTTTGGAGGCGCCGCGCAGCAGGTATGCGTTGTAACTTGAACCGCGGCGGGTAGAAAGTTCGTTGCCGTGGAACATCTTGAGTTCCCAGTCGGTCTTGCCGACCCAGGTAATATTATCGGTTATTTTCTTTGACATAATCACAAATATAAGTAAAAAACTGATTGGGATAAGACGGATATATTTATTAAATTTGTGGTTACCCGAAAACAAATCAATAGTTAAAATATTTAAGATGAAACAAAACAGACTTATAGCGCTTATGGCGGGCATTCTGGCCCTCGCGGCGCTTGCGGGTTGCAAAGAAAAAGTAGAAGACCCGTTCATTAAAATTGTGGGCGATACGGAGCTCTCCATTCCCCAGGACAAGGCGACCATCAAGGTCAAAATCCAATCCAACCGCGATTGGAAACTGCGTATGGACGAAAAGTCCGCAGATTGGATGGTGGTTGAGCCGAACAGCGGCTCCGCTTCCAAAGACCCTGTTGAGGTGACCCTCACAGTGGCGGAGAACACCGGCGCCAACCGCGTCGCCGCCCTCGAATTCTACACCGGCATTGCTTCCGCAATGCTCACCGTTAAACAGACGGGACCCAAGGGTGACTACGACGGCGTTGAGCCGGCTACCGTTGCCGAGTTCATCCGTTATGCCGACAAGAGCACTTACTACCGCCTGAGCGGTACGGTGAGCAAGTTCAATTCGGAATACTGCAGCTTTGATTTGACCGACGAAACCGGCACCATCTATGTTTATTCCGTTACCGAAGCCACCAAGGCGGAGTGGGCTGGCAAAATTAAGAACGGAGGCACCGTAACCCTCAAAGGCCAGTACGAATACTACGCAAACAAGAGCCAGCACGAAGTGGTTAATGCCGAAATCGAATCTTACACCCCGGGCGAGGAGCAGACGGAAATTACAAGCATCACCGTGGCGGAGTTCATTGCAAAGGCCAGCGGCACAATCTATTACCGCCTCACCGGCACCGTTTCTGCCTTCAAGACCGGCGTTAACAACGGTCGCAACTGGATGCAGTTCAATTTGACCGACGACACCAGCACCATTCTGGTTTACGGCTTTGAAGATGGCCAGTACGATGAGTGGGCAAGCAAGATAAAGGACAACGGCACCGTGGTTCTGGTAGGTACTTACGAATTCTATTCACAGAAGAGCCAGCACGAGGTTATGAACGCCAAGATTGAGTCGTTCACCGAAGGCGAGGCACAGCAGGCCCTGACGGGCACCGTGGCCGAGACCATAGCCGCTGCAGACGGCAGGGATGTGGTGATTCCGGAGGCGACTGTCGCCGCCAAATCCAAGGCCGGCATAGTGGTGGTTGACAACAGCGGAGCTGTATATATCTATTTTGACAGCAAGAACAACGAAACCGTGCCCGATGTGGCAATCGGCGATAAGGTTAAGGTGGAGGCAACCAAGGCTACCTACGGCGGCATTCCCGAGTTCACCAAGGCTAAGGTGACCAAACTGTCGGCGGGCGAGATGACATACCCCGAACCCAAAGACCTGAACGCGATTGCTACTCAATATGCTTCGAACATAACCGAATATGTGACGATGACCGGCGTTCTGAAGATTTCCGGCACCTATGTCAATCTGGAAATCAACGGTGTTGACCCCAATACCAAGATGGGCTCTGTTTCACAGCCGCTCGACGAACTTGGCGTGAACGCCTTTGACGGCAAGGAGGTCACCGTGACCGGCTATTTCACCGGCCTTACCGGCAGCAACAAGTATATCAATGTTGTTGCCACCCAGGTGGCTCCCGCCGACCCCGATGCCAAGTATTGCAGCGTGAACCCCACGGCCATCAATGTCAAGGCCAACGAGACAACGGCATCTTTCAAGATTTCTGCCAACGCCGCCTGGACAGTCACCAGCGACAATGATGCCTTCACCGTTGAACCCGCTTCGGGCGATGCGGACGCCACCGTTACCGTGACCTTCTCCGCAAATGAGAGCGACCAGGCCAGGGTAGCCAATCTCAAAGTAGCTTGCGCAGATGCCGATGTAGAGACCACTGTGGTTCTGACACAAGGCAAAGCTTCCAGCGGCGATGCGACAGTCATTGCTATAGACTTTACCTCCGAAATTGCTGCGCTGCCGCAGGCCAAGGCCAACGGCCTTACCGACGCCACCATCAAGCTCGAGGGCTACGACTTTATTATGCACGCCGAGGGCAAGACAGATGGTAATAACAACCTGTTCTATCAGGCCGTTTCGAGCGGCAAGTACTATCTGCTGATAGGCAAGCAGAACGCCTACATACAGCTGCCTGTAATAGAAGGCAAGGCTCTCACCAAGATTGCGTTCCTCACCGGAGCCGCAGCGTCCAACAATGTAATTGTGGATGTGGCCAAGGCAGACGGCACCCGCTTGAATATCAATACCACAGCTATGCATCAGGGCACCGAGTTCGAATGGGATATCCCCGGCGAGGTAGGGCAGGCCTACAAACTGCTGGTTACCACAAACCACAACGCCCAGTTCCAGAACCTTACTCTTACCTACGAATAAAAGGCTGTTATTATGGCTCTTAAGAATAAAATCGCACTGTGGCTGGCGGCCTGCGCAATTGCGGCCGCGGCCACGGCTTGCGCCGAAAAAATAGACTACCTGTTCACGGTAGATGTCCGTCACCTGGACGTGGATGCCGACCGCGGCACCCAGTTCGTGAGGGTTACATCGGCACCGGACGAGGCTTGGACATTGTCGGTGACCGACCTGGCCGGCAATCCCATCACCTGGGCTACCGTAGATCCGGCCAACGGCGTCGGCCCCACCGCATCTGCAACTGTAACTTGGGACAAGAACCACGAGGAGGAGGCCCGCACAATGGTTCTCCACTTGGCGTCCGGCAGCAAGAACGACGCTGTCGAGGTGGTTCAGGCTGCGGCCAAATCGTCCGGCAGCGGCACTCTGCCCACCACCATCGTGCCCGACAAGGTGCCCGGCTGGCTGGAGCTCCCCGCAACGGACAATGCAGATTTGTATTTCTTCTCTCACACCAATGCCACCGGCCGCAACTACTCCTACTATTGGGATGTGAACGCGCTGGTTGCACATTGGGTGGCATATCCTCTCAATAAAAACCTGATTGGCAGCGGTTCCCGCACCAATGAGTGGGGCCTGGATCCCAAGTTGCCGCGCAACGCCCAGCCGGTGCTCTTTTCCGGCTATGGCAGCGGCTCCGGCTCCGGTAACTCAGACGGCGGCACGCAGTGGTACCAGCGTGGCCATCAGTTGCCCTCCGCAGACCGCCTGAACTACAGCGACAACGTGCAGACCTTCTACGGCACCAATATGACGCCGCAGATTGGCGAGCTCAACGAGCAGATTTGGGCCAGCCTGGAAGGGCGCGTGCGCGACTGGGCAAAGCAGTTCGACACCCTGTATGTGGTTACCGGCTGCGTGGTCAAGGGGAGCACCGCTTTCGCCTATGACAACGACGGCAAAAAGGTGACCGTGCCAGTGGGTTACTACAAAGCGTTGCTTGGCTACGACAAGGGGCGCGCCAAGGGCATCACTTCGCAGACTCAGGGTTACACTGGCGTGGGCTTCTATCTGGAGCACCGCGGCTACGGCAATGCCGACTATATGACCTGCGCGATGACCATAGACGCCCTGGAAGCCAAAGTTGGGGAGGACTTCTATGTGAATCTGCCCAAGGTAATAGGCGAGACCCTGTACAACAAAGTCGAATCGACCAAAGATAATTATTGGTGGAACGGAAACTAGCGCTATGAAACGGATTGTTACAATTGCGGCGCTGCTGCTGGTGTTCTTTACCGGCAGCGCGCAGAAACGCACCTATGTGATAGGTTTCTACAACCTCGAGAACCTCTTTGACATTTACGACGACCCCGCCAAGAACGACGACGAGTTCCTGCCGGAAGGGGCCAATGCCTGGACCGAGGCCAAATATCAAAAGAAACTCGCCAATATGGCCAAGGTAATCCGCTCTATGAGGGACGAAAACGGCCGCTACCATACCATCCTGGGCGTGAGCGAGATTGAGAACCGCGCCGTGCTGGAAGATTTGGTGGCACAGCCCGCCATTGCGGACGCCAACTACCAGATTGTGCACTACGACGGCCCCGACCGCCGCGGCGTGGACGTGGCGCTGCTCTACAAACCGGAGCAGTTCACTTTCCTCGATTCCGAGTCTATTCCGTTCACCTTTGATGGCAGCGACATCGACTTCAGCGACATCGACAAGGATTATTTCCGCACCCGCGACATCCTTATGGTGCACGGCACCATCGCCGGCGAGCATTTTGCCTTTTACGTGATGCACCTGCCGTCCCGCGTAGGCGGCAAGGGGGGCAACCTCCGCAGCCGCGGCGCCGAAATCGCCTATCGCCACAGCCTGACGATGATGGCCAAATATCCCGGCATCAAGATAGTGGCAATGGGCGATATGAACGACGACCCGTTCGACGACAGTATGGCCCTCTACTACCACGGCCGCGAAACTCTGGAGGAGGTCGGCGCAGCCGACTATTTCAACCCCTTCCTGCGCATGATCAAGGACGGCATCGGTTCACTGTGCTACCAGGGTCAGTGGAGCATCTACGACCAGATTCTGGTGAACAGCAACCTGGCTCTGGCTCCGGCGGGCGGCCTGCAGATTATGCCCATCAACAAAGGTTACTACGGCCGCGTATACAAGAAGCGCTTTATGATGACCAAGAGCGGTCAGTACAAGGGCTATCCGCTGCGTACTTTCTCCAACGGCGGCTTTATTAGCGGCTACAGCGACCACTTCCCCACATACATTGTAATTAGCAAAGATTAATAATATGATAAAACGATTAGCAATATCTGTTGCATTGCTGCTTGCGGCGCTCACCGCCTGGGCCCAGCTGCCCACAGGTGGCGTACGGGGCACCATCGTGAGCCGTGCCGGGCGTGCGCCCGTAGCCGGGGCGGTGGTTACCCTGACCCGCGGCGGAGAGGCGGTGGCCACCGTCACTACAGCAGACGACGGTAAGTTCCTTATAGAAGGGCTTGCAGACGGTATGTACGATATGGTAGTGGAGGCCGACGGCTTTATCCGCACCGCCATAAACGTCACCGTGGACAAGGGCTTCATAAAGGATATGATGTCTCTCTCGCTGCTACCGGAAATGGTGGTGGCGGAGGTGGACGACGCCAGCTTCGTGGAGTTCGATATGGACGATTCGGGCTTCACCGACAACCCCACCATTATGTACAGCAGCACCGACGTCTTTTCTAACGTGGCTGGCTACGGTTTTTCCAACGTCCGCTTCAAGAACCGCGGCTACGAGAGCGAAACCCAGGATGTTTATCTGGCGGGCGTCCGTATGAACGACGCCATTACCGGTTATTCTCCCTTCAGCCTGTGGAGCGGCCTCAACGAGGCGATGCGCAGCAAGGAGAACACCATCGGTATGGAGGCTGCCGAATATGGACTGGGCCGCTATAACGGTATGACCAACTTGCTTGGAACACCCTCCGCGGTGCGCCCGGGCTGGCGTTTCAGCGTCCTGAGTAACAGCGCGCTGTACCGCCTGCGCCTTATGGCCACCTACGCCTCCGGTCTGCTGGACAACGGCATTTCATACGCCGTGAACGTTTCGTTGCGTGCCGGCGGCAACGATTGGATAAAGGGTGTCTTCTACAACAACCTGTCTTACTATGCCGGCATAGAGAAGAAGTTTGACGACGACAGCCGCCTGGCGCTCTTCACTTTTGCCAACACCGGCCACCGCGGCGCCCAGAACGCCTCCACCCAGGAGGTTTACGATATGATGGGCGACAATTTGTACAACAGCAACTGGGGCTACCAGAACGGCGTGGTGCGCAACGCCCGCGTGCGCAAGACCTTCGAGCCGGTCACCGTGCTCAAGTACACCGCTTCGCCCAGCGACAAGCTGGACCTCTCCGCGACCCTGCTGTACCGCTGCGGCCACAACGGCTACACCGCCCTGGACTGGTACGATGCTCCCGACCCGCGTCCCGACTACTACCGCAACCTGCCGAGTTACTTCTTTATGGACGACGACGATTACAACCGTATGAACCCCGGCAAGTACAACTGGACGCTTGAGGCTTGGAACACCCACACCAAAGATTTTGCAAACTACCAGCACCTCAACTGGGACCACCTCTACAACGTGAACTACAACTCCCCCGACGGGCGCAGTAAATATGCCCAGGAGGAGCGCCGCGTAGACCAGCGCGACCTCAACCTGGCCGTTTCGGCCCAGTGGTACCTCACTGACGCTTTCACCTTGAACGGTGGTTTCGAGGGCAAGATAAACCGCACCGAGAACTACAAGAAGATTGCAGACCTGCTGGGCGGCCAGTACTATCTTAATATAGACCAGTTCGCGGAGCGCGACTTTGCAAGCAACGAGGCGCTCACCCAGAACGACCTGGATTATTTCCTGGCGCACGGCAGTGCGCAGAAGGTAGAAAAGGGGGGCAAATATGGCTACGACTATTACGCCCACATCCGCAAGGCGCGTCTCTGGGCCAACGGCATCTGGACCAAGGGGGGCTTCACAGCGCAGCTGGGCGGCACCCTCGGTTATGAATCGTTCTGGCGCGAGGGTCTGGTTCGCAAGGGCCTCTTCGCAGGCCTGGACGATGCCGGCAACGTAATAACATATCAAGGCAGGACACTTTCGTCCAAAGACAGCAAGGGTAATTGGATTACTTCCAAGGGAAACTCCGACGTCTGCAAGTTCCTGACCTATTCCACCAAACTGTCGCTGGCATATCTGTTGCCGGGCGGCCATCGCTTCAGCCTCAACGCGGGCTTCTTTAGCGATGCGCCCACCTTCAGCAAGGCGTTCATATCGCCCCGCACCCGCAACAGCATAATAGACAATCTCACCACGCAGAAGACCATCTCCACAGACATCAACTACCAGTGGAGCGGCAACGGCTACAACCTGCGCGTGACCGGTTTCTGGACCAAGATTATGGACCAGACCGACCTTATGAGCGTCTACGACGATTCGCAACAGTCGTTCACCAACTTCGCAATGACGGGCATCGACCAGCGCCATATGGGCATCGAAACCGGTATCAAGGTGCCGCTGCCGCTGCAGGGCCTCTCGCTCTCCGGCGTGCTGAGCCTGGGCGAGTATATCTACACCTCCAACCCGCTTATGACTCAGACTGTGGACAACAGTTCCGAGGTTGTGTTCGAGAACGAGGAGGTGCCTTACTGGAAGAGCAGCCCCCTGTACCGCCGCGTAATGTACAACGGCGAGGAGATGATAGAACTGGATGTGAACGGCAACCCCGTTATAGAAGGGTACCAGAAGCACCACGTGCCTTCCACCCCTTCGCTGGCCAGCGCCCTGGCGCTTAACTACCGCACCCGTTCCTATTGGTTCTTTGAGCTCACGGGCCAGTATTTCGCACACTCCTATCTGGATATGAACCCGCTCTACCGCACCAACATAGCCTGCGGCGGCGCGGACGGCATCGCCACTCCGGAGGAAATTGAGTATATGGCTACCCAGGAGGAGTTCAGCCCCGCGTTCCTTATGAACGCCAGCCTGGGCAAGTCCTGGTTCATAAAGCGTAAATACAACTTCGGCTTCTCGCTCAACGTCAACAACCTGCTAAACAACCGCGATGTACGCACCGGCGGTTACGAGCAGAGCCGTTTGATTTCCAGCACCAACCGCGACCGCTACTACAAGTTTGACAGCAAATACTTCTATATGAGCGGTACCAGCTATATGTTGAACCTTTATTTCAGATTCTAAGATATGAAAAGGATATTAGCAATTTTCGCACTTGCTGCGGCGCTCGTCTCCTGCCAGTCGCTTATAGAGGAGTTCGAGCCGGTCTTCACCGCGAACTACGAGAACCCGCCGGCAACGGCCAAGGTGCAGTTGGAGCCCAACATAACCATTGCCGACCTGTGCGCGATGTACGAGACCAACAACCCGTGGAATATCGACCAGAATCTGATTATTGCCGGCCGCGTGACCACAAACGACCAGCCCGGCAACTTCTACAAGAGTCTCTACATCCAGGACGAGACGGGCGGCATAGAAATCAAGCTGGGCAAGAACGGCCTCTACAACAACTATCGCCCCGGGCAGATGCTGTATGTGCGCTGCTTCGGCCTCACGCTGGGTATGTACGGCTATAAGAGCGGCAACTACGGCGGCCAGGGTATGATTCAGCTGGGTTATGAAGACCCCACCGACAAATACGAAACGGCCTATCTGGAGTCCAGCTACCTTATTGATTCCCACATTTTCCCGGGAGAGACTCTCGACCCCGTGAAGCCCGTTGAAATAACAGAGAGCCAGCTGCCCAGGACTTACGACACCCAGGCGACGAACCCTTACATAGGGCGTCTGGTGACCCTAAAGGGGCTCAAGTATGCAAACGAGATTTTCTGCCTTATCTACATCAATTCCAACAAGGACAAGACAATCTCCGCAAACCGAATCTTCCTCTCCGACAAGACTTGGGGCGTGACCACCTGGGCTATGAGCAAGAAAAAGTTCGAGGAGTATTTCGACTCCAAAGTCTGGGACACTGCCACTATTGGCAACTCGGGCGACAACTATGGCACCCTGGCAGAGCCCAACTCACCCGGCTTCGCCACCACCAAAGAGGAGATCCGCGCCCATTCGGCCGCCTATTCCGTGAGCCAGTATTTCAAGATGGGCAACACCGAAATCCAGCTGCGCACCAGCGGTTATTCCAAGTTCGGCGACTACGAAATTCCCGCTTCGGTGCTCAACGGCACCGCCACGGTAGATATGACCGGCATCCTGACGCTTTATCAGGGTTCCATACAGTTCATCGTCAACAGTCTTGACGACATCGTGGTTCACGAATAGGGGTTAGTTCTGGTAGAACTCAAAGGAATCTGAATCACCGTCGATTGCAAAATTGACGGTGATTTTTCTTGTGGCGCCGCTGTTGGCGGGTACGGTCACCAGCACCGCCTCGTTGCCTACGGGGCCGTTACCGGGGGTGACGGTGACGCCGGGGGTGCTGCAGGAAGCTGTCCAGGCGGCATTGGCGGTGACAACCAGGCGGACTACTCCGCCCTCCTTGGCAATTGTGCCGCTTTCGCCCTCGACCGAGATGTAAGGTTTGTAGCCCTGGGTGATATAGGCGGTCTTGGTGGCGGTGGAGGAGTTGCTGCGGGAGTAGAATTTGACTGTGACGCAGGAGGTAGTCCAATTGTCGGTGGCGGGGATGGTGATGGTCACCACGTCTTCGCCTATGCCGTTCTGTTCGCTCAGCACGGCGCCGCTGCCGTCGGTGGCCTCCGCCTTCCAGGGGAGGGTGGTCATTACGGTGATATCCACGCTGCCGCCGGTGTAGGGCACGTATGCCTTGCTCGGGGTGATGGATATCGACGGCGAGAAGGTCTCCGCGCAGGAGGTCATCAGCAAGGTCAGCGCTGTGGCCAGTATCAGAAGGGCTTTTTTCATACTGATGCAAAGATATTAAATTTTTGTAACTTTGCTTCCGTTATGAAAAAGTGGTTCCTTCCGGCTTGTTTGTGCGCTTTGCTGGCGGTTTGCCTCGGCACCGCTTCCTGCGAGAAATATGCGCTGCCCAAATTGGAGATGTCCGCGGACACCCTCCGGGTGCCTCTGGAGGGGGGGCTGTTCGATGTTACTCTCACGAGCAACGTCCGCTGGATGTTCGACACCGGCAGCATTCCGGAGTGGATTTATATAGACACCACATACGGTCAGAGCGACTATGAGGAGGTGGACTACACCCTTTCCGTCAAGGTCAAGGAGAACAAAGACGGCGAGGCCCGCAAGGCCGTTATGACCTATTCTTCGCTCACGCTGGCCCGCACCTTTGTTGTGGAACAGGCCGGCCCCGAAATCCCCGCCGAACCCGAGACTCCCGCAGAAGGGGAGTAGCTGCCCTGCCCTGCGCGGCCTCTGCCACAAGATGGCTCCGGGGGCCGTTTCAGTCATCTTGTGACAAGTATTTCCGGGAAACCGAGCTCCACGCTGCCACAAGATGGCTCCGGGGGCAGTTTCAATCATCTTGTGGCAGGCAAATGGGAAACGGTGAAGGCGGCGGGGTTTGGGGCAGCGCCCCAGTATAATAATCGCCATCAGGCGATAGCGTAGCGCGGGCAGGGTCAGCATGTGTAGATAGCAAGCGCGGAGCGGCGGGGTTTGGGGCAGAGCCCCAGTATTATAGTGTCCAGCCCAGGCCGCCGGCGGCGAATGTTGCGTAGGGGCCGATTGGGGCTTCGACAAAACCGTAGAGGTGGCGGCCGCCGACCCGCAGCCCAAGCAGCGTGACGGATGGCGACACAAAAACATTGGGACCGGCTATCAGTCCGAAGCCGATGCCGGAATACAGATTCACAATGCCCTCCGGAATCCACAGATAGCGCCAGTGCAGCGTGGCGGAATATACTGGCGAGGAGTCTATCATACCGGCAGCTGTCCGCTTGCGCATATCGTAGCGCGGCTTGCCGGCGGGGTCCGTCCCGAATTGTTCGTATTGCATTATTTGGTGGTGGCTCCAGCACACGTCACCGGTGAGCACCAGCTCCCAGCACTCTTTGTAGTGCCATACGCCCGATACAGTCACGCTCGGGTAGAATCCGGTGCCGGTATCGATGCTCTGGCCCTTGTCAAACAGTTGTTTTTCTACTTTCTCGGAGGGGGACATATGCCAGAAGCCCATATGAAGCGGCTGCACGCCGCCTCCCACTTCCAGCCGCCAATCCTGCGCAAAAGCGGTGGCGGACGCAAACAGCAGCGCCGCTACTGTTGCCAGCCAGGCCCGGCAGCGGAATGCGAACCGAGCCCTGCCGCGGGCCGCCGAGCGGCTCAGGCCGCTGGATGCATAACGGAGCATCATTCTGCCGGAGTTAATTCAATGAGAACCTCGCGCTCGCGAAGGTCGGCCAACACGGTGTCCTTGGGCATATAGTTGCCGTCGGGGTCCTGGAAGTTCAGGGCCGGGCCTATGGTGTTCCTTTCGTAGGGGATGGAGACGCTGCAGCGGCCGTCCGCGCCCGTCACGCCAATCTCGACGGGCAGTTCGCCGGCGCTGATGCCAGCCTTGATGCTGATGCCCTCCAGGGGCGCTCCGGATGTGCGGTCTACCAGCGAGAAGGTCATCGGCGCTTCGCCTATCTCCCAGTAAGGCTTCTGCGGAGTGCCGTAGCACGCCTGGAAAATGAACAGCGCCGTGGTGAGGGTGGACGCTTTCAAAAGATTATGCAACCATTTCATAGTAACTCCGTTTACTTGTATAAATGCGAAGTTACCTTAAAAATCACATTATTTGTACATTTGTAATATGAACCCGCTTCTCTTCCGCCTATTTCGGGACAACGAGATAAAGTTGCACGAGCTCAATTATCTGTTTTGGGAGTGCACCACCCGCTGCAATTTCCACTGCCGTCATTGCGGCAGCGACTGCGGCTTGGCCAGCCGCGAGAAAGATATGCCGGTAGAAGATTTCCTCTCTGCGCTGGACACGATACCTGCAGAGAGCAGGCCAAAGGACTTTACGGTGGTGCTGACGGGCGGCGAGCCCCTTATGCGACCCGATATAGCAGAGGCCGGGCGCGCAATTTGGCAGCGCGGCTTCGGTTGGGGAATGGTCACCAACGGCTGGAAGTACGACGAGCCGATGCACTGCCGCCTGATGGAGGCGGGGATGCGCGTGTTGACCATCAGCCTGGACGGGCTGGAGGAGGCCCATGACTGGATGCGGGGCGTGACGGGCAGCTACCGTCGTGTGCTGAACGCCATCTTCATCTTTGCCCGCGAACCGCGCCTTAATGCCGATGTGGTGACTTGCGTGAACAAGCGCAATGTAGGCCAGTTGCAGCTCCTGTACGACATACTGAGCGGTCTGGGCGTGAAGCAGTGGCGCCTTTTCACCATCATCCCGATAGGCCGCGCCGCGACGGACGCCGATATGCACCTGTCCGACGCAGAATTCGTTTCGCTTATGGAGTTCATCAAAGCCAAGCGGGCGGCTGGCGGCACAATGAACGTCACCTTCAGCTGCGAAGGATATCTTGGCCGGTACGAGGAGAAAGTGCGGCAGACGCGCTATTTCTGCCGGGCTGGCGTCAACATAGCCTCCGTGCTGATAGACGGCAGAATATGCGCCTGCCCCAACATAGACCGCGACCGCTTCTGCCAGGGCAGCATCTACACCGACAATTTCTACGACGTCTGGCAGAACCGCTTTGAGGATTTCCGACGCCGCGACTGGGCCCGCACCGGACGCTGCGCAACCTGCAGCCAGTGGCGCAACTGCCTGGGCGGCGGTATGCACAACTGGCACGGCTCCGGCAGCGAAGTGCTCCAATGTCACTATGCAAAAACTAAAAACTAATGATATGAAACGGTTACTTGTTATCTCAATTTTAATTGCATTTTCAGTTGCAGCCGCAGGACAATCTATTACCGATGGTGTCCGCTACTGGAAAGACGGCCCGCTGACGTGGGACGACTTTAACCTTAAACCGACCAAGGACAGCACTCTTGGCGACCTCTCGTTCCGATGGTTATATGAGTCCGACACAACCCGGCTGGCCTGGAATACCGTTCGATATGGAGCCAGACCCGAAGTTGTGCTCTACAAACCTACATCCTGGCATAATGCCGATAAAAAGTATCAAGGTGCCCTGGAGGTCAATCAGCTACTCTTTGACCTCAACGAGATATACTTCAGGAAGTTGCTCACGGAATACAATAATCCGAATAACGACAAGTCGTTCAATCTCTTATCCTCTTTTTATTCAGAGGAAGTTAATTATAAAATACACGATCTCCTGGAAAATACCAGAAGCGGGTTGGATACCACGGCCATCCGGATCTACAGGTCTATGGTGGATGCAGAACTGGCCGCCACCTCATACCCGGAGCCAAATGCTCCAAAAATGAAGGTTGGTTTGACATATCACTTTGGTGCCGCTGCGCGTATGTTTTTGGGAGAGCCTGCTGCTACTTTTTCTCCTGCAATCGGAATGGAACTCGGTATGACATTTATGTTTAACCGGCACTACATCGGGCTGCTTCTTTCCCCGGCTTCAGGCCAACTGAAGAACGATTTTATCCACGATGGATACAATTGGAAGTCCGGCGACCGATATGACCATTCCATTATCGGCCTCACCTATGGATACATCCTGTATCACGGTTACACTTTCAGCATAACGCCAATGGTAGGAATAGGCGGCAGAATGATAAATTGGTCCGAAGGTGTCGGCAAGGATAAGATAGCAGACGGCTGTGGAAGTACAGCGGTACTGGGAGGACTGGAGACCAATTTTATATTCTTGCGCAACATAAGAGGAGATGCTGCGTTTGAGCACGCCGTCAGCCTGAAAACGTATGTAGCAAAAGATATTGACAGTGACGGGATTAATGGTTGGTCGCTGAATTTTGGCTTGAGCTACAGCATCGGCTTCCACGACTGATTCCCCACACAGGCCTTTTGAAAGCATCACGCCGCCGCCACTCCTCCGTAGGGCACCCCGCGATGATTCCGTTTCCCATTTGCCTGCCACAAGATGACTGAAACGGCCCCCGGGGCCATCTTGTGGCAGCGTAGCGCCTGGTTTCCCGAAAATACTTGACACAAGATGGCCGAGACGGCCCCCGGAGTCATCTTGTGGCAGAGGCTCCTATGGTGGCGGTGGCTGTTAGTTCTTAGGAAGGCCGTGGACTCGGCTGAAGGTCAGATTGGTAAAAGTTTCCAAATAAAGTTGTGATGCTTCTCTGTAATAAGAAGACATAACGAACTTTTCGAAGAAGATGGATTTGTAGTCTTCTGAAATAGTGCCGGTGTTGTAACGCTTTTCGGAAGAGCCGTCTTCGAAATAATAATCGTATGGCAGCCTGATTACCGGATAGTCGTACTCCATAGGATATTCTTTTTCACCTCTGCCCATCTTCACAACATTTTCCGAGATGAACTGATATGCCAGATAATAACCTGTCCCGGTGTGTATGAGAAACCCTATCCACCCTCCTTTTGAACCCATCCAGTTCTCTTCTTCAGAAATCATAACTGTCCGCCCCGATTCATCTACATACGAAAGGCCTTCCAGCCGGGCTTCCCAGCCGGTATTGTCCATCCATTCTTCCGTGGCCGGGTCCGGCTGGCAACTTGCAAAGAATAGCGACAAAAAGGCAAAAAAAGTGATTATATATACTTGCTTGCTCATAGAACAAAGGTACAAAAAAACTGTCAAAAAGACAGGGTTGGCGTAGAACACCATCTGCACGTTTTAATCTATCTCACACATAGGCAACGTTTCAGTTGGGCTTCAGAGGTTATGCGGCCGGAGAAGAAGCTTCCCATTATGCCGCGGTAGCGGACTTCGCGGGCTTCGTTCCATAGGGATTCGCACAGGGCGGCCCGCTTGGAGTCGGAGAGTGAGTAGATAGATGCCAGCTGCGAATCCTTGACGAGTTTGGGAACAAGTTTGGTGTCGATGAACGCACACAGCTCAAGGTCGGTCAATATGCTGTTGTTCACTTTTCCGTACTCGGCTTCCTTGGCGTCTGCCAGAGAGAACGCAGGGACACCGGCCTCGATGTCCTGCAGCGTTATAGGCGGCCGGGCGTTCTCTTCTTTCTGCTTCTGCAGGTCTTTCTCGTCTGTTATTTTGTTCATTTGGAACAGGAAAGATCTGGGCGATGTGTATATGTGCTCCACATATGCAGTATCCAGAATATCCTCCCGCAGCAGAAGACCGCTTGTGCTCATTCGGTATTGTGGCGGAAGAGAGACATTGGACGGAAGATACTTGTGCCGCTCCTTGTCCGGCAGCACAGAGGGCGAATCCACCTTGCCTAGAGCCTTTCGAAAGAAAGCATTGGCGGAGCAGTGCGGATATTCGAACGGGGTGGAGGCGAGCCCGTGGTGATGTGTAGAGATAAACCCCTCTGCCAAAAGGCTGGATTCTGTATTGAGGGCAGCGAGTGCCAGACAGTTGAACCCCATATTGAGGTCTGCCTCGCTCCTGTACATAACTTCGTCGTGAGACGAAAGACATAGATGAAAAGTCTTTCTCATAGCATTTCCTTATTCAACATTAATACTCTCCAGCACATATCCAGATACGCGAATCGCTCGCCTCTACTGGAAACGCTGTAATTTGCAAACGAAGATACACGGTGCGCGCCACACTTCAAAGTTTTTTTGCGATGATTCCCATTTGCCTGCCACAAGATGATTGAAACGGCCCCCGGAGCCATCTTGTGGCAGCGTAGCGCCTGGTTTCCCGGAAATACTTGACACAAGATGATCGGGACGGCCCCCGGAGTCATCTTGTGGCAGTGGAGACCCCGCCGCCAAACAAAAGGAGGCGACCCGCGATGGGTCACCTCTTTTGTGTAAGGGTATGACGGCCTATCTCTGGCGGACAGGTCGGATAGGCAAACCGTAGTAGCGGGTGCATCCGGTTGTTATCGCATACAATTCAGTAGCTTCGAATTGGTAGGCGCCGCTGCCACCTATGCGGTTCTTGGACCAGTACCAACAAAGGGCCTCGAGGGCATCATCGTCCGATTTCCAACCTGCAGCCGGGAGGAAGATGGATTCTTCGTTCACCTTGGAGGTGCACCGTACGCCCTCTACGGGAGTCATAACCCACCTTATGTCACAATTGTCTATCAACTCCTGCCACTGGGCATCGGTCGGGATGCTCCAGGCGGCGTTGGTTGCCGTGGCGGCATCGTCAGCGGCTTCAAGTACTGTCTTGCCGTCGGAGTCGTTGTATTTGGTGATGTTATCCCAAGGAGTTTTTCCTGTTGCGAGCTTGTAGTTGAACCAGGTGTACTTGCTCTTGGGCGAGGTTTCTCCCCAGGCATAATAGTAGCCGAAGTTGTATTCTTTGGCCGCACCAAGGTTGGTCTGTGCCCAGAGTGTACCGCTGGGCAAGCCGAGGTCTACGAACCCGAGCGGCACTTCGTCGCCGGCCGCCTGAACAATCGGGACAACGTGGGTGAAGTCACCATACCGGAAGACCAAGGAAGATGACCTCTCCACAGGCCAATAATTCTTGCGCACCTTAACCATCAGTTCAAGCGAGGTAGGAGATAGCTGCCGGACAAATTCTACCGAGGCCCAGGAATCAGCAATCGAGTACTGGAGCCATATATCCTGCAGTGGATCTGTTACTTCGACAGTGAAGGTCCACTGTTCAGCTTTGCTCGGGAACGTCAGGGTAGAGACACTAGGTTTGATTTCGGTCCGGGAAGACGTCTGGGTGACCGTCACGGTCTTCTTTGCAAAATTGCCGTAGGATACCTCCACCTGTGCGGATCGTGTCTGTCCGGTTGAATTCTCCTTCACAGTTACCGTTCCGCCCGGGTTGGAATAAATCCAGTCGAGGTTGCCACCCACCACGTGAGTCGACAGCTGCACATCGCTTCTGGGATTGGTTATCTGGGCAACCATATACACCTTTTGTCCCAGATAGCCGACGGAATATTTGTCAACCACATTGACCGTGGGGGCGTCCAGTGTCTGGGTAACATTGAAGTACGAAGTCTGCTCACCGAGGCTCACCTTTATGCGGGCGGTGCGCTCGGTAGCACCGGTGTCGTTGTTTTCCTTCAAATCGAAGGTCACCGTGCGGCCGTTTACGGCCAGGTTTGTAATCCACGAATAATTGCCGTCGAGGGTTGCATTAAGCCCGGTGTAGTCGAAGTCGTCCGGCAGGGTCACATCGAACGAAACGGTGTGCGCCTCGTAGTTGAAGGTCATATCGGAGGGGTTCAATATGATAGTTACATCATCGGCCATCTGCACGAACTTTATAACCTTGGAGACATTCCCGTATGTCATAGTCACGTGGCCGGTTCGCATTCTGCCGGTCGTGTTCTTGCTTGCGGCAAAGTAATACACGTCCGGAGTGCTGCCGGTCCTGAAATTGGTCATCCAGGGAACATCGGCGGACATTTGAAGCTCGACGCCGTCCACCGGATTGACCACGCTCGCCAGTATCGTGCAGGTGTTGTCGCCCGCTGCGTTGATGGCGTTGTTCGCATTGGGGTCAAAACCGGTGCTGAACACGATGTCGGAAGGGCCGGCGGGCGTCTTGCCGCTCTGAGTGATGGTGACAGTGACGGTGTTCGACCCATATGTGAGTGTTATTGTGCCGGTTCTGCTCGAGGTGCCGGAGTTACCGTACACATAGAAGTACAGGGAGCCTGATTGCCTGATCTTGAGCCAGTCGGAGCCATCTGAGACACTAACCGTAAAAGATGATGAGCCGTCCGGATTGACAATCTTGTATGGAATCTTGATGTCTTCGCTTGCGGAGGCATCGACAGTGAAATTATCCTGCTCCAAAGAGATATAGGGATTGCCCGGCGACAGGACGGTCACGGTGCAGGTTGCGACCACGGCTGCAGATTCGTTGATGCAAGTTATAGTGGCGCTACCCACCGAGCGCGCCCATACGGTACCTTCGTAGCGATCGACACTTGCAATAGACGAATCGGAGGAGACCCAGGTCAGCGTCGGATTGTCGGCATCGGCGGGATATATCACAGCCGAGAGAGGAACTTGTTCACCTCTGGTCAGTTCCATAGTCGTACGGCTCAGGTCGATGCGCTGTACGGGGTTGATGACCGACAGTGTGGCGGTGCTTGTTTTTTCTCCGGCCGTAGCCGTAATGACAGCCCATCCTTTCTTGAGGACCGTGAGATGGCCCGTGGCGGGATCTATAGTTGCAATTTCGGGGTCGGAGATGCTCCAAGCCACCTGGGAGGCGGCACTTGACGGAACCACGGTTGCAGAAAGAACGGTCTCTTCACCCACTTTCAGAAGCAATTCCGGCTGATCTACAGTGATGCTCTCTACCGGCACGGTGTTGCTCTTAACGGTAACATCCAACGAGACTGATTTGCCGTCGACGGTGGCAACAATACTTGCTTCGCCCGCCCCTACAGCGGTCACCGAGCCGCTTTCTGTAACTGTAACGATATTGCTGTCAGATGATGTCCAGGTAACCGTCCGGTTGGTGGCATTCTCCGGGAAAACCTTCACACTGAGGGATCGGACGTCCCCGGTGGTCAAGTACAAATGAGAATAATTAAGCCCCAGATAATCTACCGGAATATTTGAGCTGTCCGTTACAGTCACTGTGCAGACTGCGTCAGGGACACCATCGACAGCAGCATGTATTGTTGCCTGGCCAGTGGCGTGCGCTGTAAGAACTCCGTTTTCTACCGATACCACATTGCTATCTGAACTGTACCAAAAAATATCCGATGTACAATCTTCTGGCAGAAGAGTGGCAGTAAGAGTTGTGCTCTCTCCTACGTTCATCTCAATGTCGGTCTGGTTCAGTGCGATACTTTGTGCAGCTACTGTAACCGTCACGGGACACGTTGCTGTCTTGTCGCCGGCTTCGGCTGTTATGACAGCTTTGCCGGCCCCTACTCCAGTAATTCGGCCCTGCTGGTCTACAGTTACCACATCGGGATTGGACGATGTCCAGGTAACAGTTTTGTTGGAGGCATTTTCGGGAAGGACAACCAATTCCAGTTCGAACGACTCACCCTTGTCCATAATAACACTGGCAGCAAGGAACTCCACCGATTCTACAGGAACATAAACTTCGGAGACTGTCACTTCGCATCCGGCAACCTTGCCGCCGTCCGTGGTGGTGGCGGTTATGGTCACGGTTCCGCTGCTTATGGCCGTGACGGTTCCGTTCTGGTCCACCTCCGCTATTTGCGGGTTGGTGGATTTCCAGGTTACCGACTTGTCATCGGCATTCTCCGGCAGCACAGTGGCGGTCAGGGTCAGCGTGCCGCCAATCTCCAGCTGCGCGTCGGTCTTGTCCAGAGTCACGCTTTCCACGTGCACCACCGGCACTTCCGGTTTGGTTACGGTGATGGTGCAGGTGGCACTTTTGCCGCCCGCCGTCACGGTAATTTTGGAGGTGCCTTCGCCCACGGCGGTCACAAGGCCCGCATCGGAGACGGTCGCAACCGATTGCTTTGAAGAACCCCACATCGTGGAAAGGTCCGTGGCGTTGGAAGGTGATATCTGTGCTTGGAGCTGCAGCGTTTCGCCCACCAGCATCTCCGCTTCGGTCTGGTTGAGCGAAACGGACGCTACAGGGATAATAGTCTCCTCGGGCGTTTTTTCACAGGCAGAGATTGCGAACAGCAACAGTGCCAAAGGAAGAAGCCTTTTTATCATAGTCGATTAGTCGTCGGTTATGGTTACATAATAGTAAAAAGATTTGCTGGATGCATTGAAGCTAAACTCTCCGGTGCCTGCCTGCAGCCCTGTTACGCGATATACGAAGGGATACTCGCTAACTGATTGTACATCAATAATCCAGGGAGTACTCTGGCTCAGTCCGTAAGTAGACAGTCTTACATCCGGGTCCAGTTTTACGGTGACATCGGCGCTCTCGCCAACTTTCAAAGTCAAAGAAGCCGGCTCGAAGGTGACATTGACAATCGGGTCTACATTCAGGATGATGTCTTTCGATCTTCCGTCTACCGTTGCAGTTATCCAGCACTGGCCGGCACCAACGCAAGTCAATATGCCGTGGCTGTCTACAACTGCGACGCTCTCTTTGGAAGAGGACCACGTTATCTTCTTGTTGGTGGCGTTGGAGGGCGATATGTCAACTGTCAATTGTTCGGTATCACCCACCGTCATATATTTGTGCGAATAGCCAAACGATACCGATTCCACAGGAATGTATGCGGGGTTGTCGATTACGGCGCGGACGGGGTACTTTGAATCTTTGTTGAGCCAGGTCATACCGAATATATCCGTCGAAAAACCAATGCCGAAAATATCCTCACCATCCAGTGTAGATGTAAGGTAGTAACCGTATAATTCTTCTGGTCTATCAGCCGCCAGGAAAATGCTCTTGCCATTATTCTTGCTGGTCAGTTTCGTGCCGGTCACGCCGTGATAATCCATCCATTCAAAGGTGGTATTATCGTGTAATTCCACTACGTCGTCCAGCGTTGGCATACGCCAGCCACCGCCCCAATTCTTCTTTACAGGATCGTTTTCACCCTCTCCCCACGCAAGCAGGGGGCCGATTTGTGGGGAATAATCTGCGCCTACATTGCAGGTGGCCCACTTTATGCCGCTCGGCAGACCAAGGTCCACCCATTTGTGGCCGTCGGTCTCTCCGTCATAATCGTCCTCAATATAAGGCACGGTCACGTGGCAGGTTCCGGTAATGTTACCCCCGTCGGTCACGGCGTAGTACATAAATGTCGCCTCTCCACCAGCTTTCGCTGTAATGCGGAATGTGAGCGGGTCATTGGAATCATATTCATTTCCACCTGTACATACGACATCTATGATATTGTATTCTTTGGTTGTATATCCGCGGGAATAATACTTGAGGACATTTTGCGGGGTAGGTATTACAGTTATTTCCGCGCTCTCGCCAATTTCCAATGTCAATTCGGCGGGCTCTATTTTGATGCTTTCAAGAGGCGGGTACACAGAAAAATAGAAACTGTAAGACCGTCCGCCCGCCGAAGCCTTAATAATTACATCGCCGACACCGATTGCCGTGACATTGCCATTTGCATCTACGGTAGCCACATCTTCCATTGAAGAGGTCCAGACGACGGTATTGTGAGTGGCATTGGCTGGAACAACCCAAGCTTTCAAAGCCCTGGTTTCGCCCACGAATAACCAGTCGTTGGAATATTCATAGTCAATTCTTTCTACCGGGATATAGGTGGTGGTGCCGATTACGGCGCGCACCGGGAGTATTCCACCGCGGTTCATTAGCCACGAATACGGGTTGATTTTTTCATTATCGAAGCTAAGAATCTGCGAAGACCAAGTATCTCCCAACGACGATGTCATATAGTTGCCATAGGGCTCATCATCGAGTTGTGAACGTAGGAATATGCTGTGCCCATTAATCTTGCTGGTCAGTTTCGCGCACCATACACCATTGTGCTGTATGGGCTCATAAGTACTGTTCTCTATCAGCTCCATTGCGTCGGCCGCGGTGGGCATACGCCAGTCTCCTCCCCACTGAACGTGGGCGGCATCGTCTTGCGCCTCAAGCGTTGTCAAATTGTCAACATTGCCATGCCAGGAGTCTGTAACATATTTGGTATACTTGCCGGTTGCAGAGTTATACAAGGTATACGGAGGATTATCTTCGGATTCCCTCGCGAAGGTCTCTCCCCAGGCAAACATAGAGCCGAGTTGTGAGGAGTTATCCGCGCCCACATTGCAGGTGGCCCATTTGATGCCGCTCGGCAGGCCCATATCCACCCAGTAATGACCGTTTTCTTCGCCGTCGTGTTCGTCATCTTCGTCGGGATTATGGACGCAGTGTATTATGCAGGTGGCCTCTTTGTCTCCTGCCTTTGCGGTGATGGTAACCAGGGCTTCTGCGTGTCCGGTAATTATGCCGTCCTGCGAAACAGATACCGCGTTGGCATCGGACGACGACCAGGTAATGGTCTTGTCGGTGGCGTTTTCGGGGAGTATTGTAACTTTCGGCGTAAAGGAATCGCCAGGGTAAATAATATACTCATCGAGGTCAAACGTCACAGATTCAACGGGAATGAAAGCGGCCGTAACGGTCACTTCGCAGGCGGCTACTTTGCCGCCGTCAGAAGTTGTTGCCGTTATTGTCACGGTGCCGCTGCTTACGGCCGTCACGTTGCCGGCCTGGTCCACCTCCGCAATTTCGGGATTGGTGGATTTCCATAGCACCTTCTTGTTGGCGGCGTTCTCCGGCAGTACGGTGGCGGTGAGGGCAAGCGTGCCTCCAACCTCCAGCGAGGCGGTCTCTTTATTCAGGCTGATGCTCTCCACGTGAACCACCGGCCCGCCCGATTCGGTTACAATAACCACGCAGTTCGCGTTTTTGCCGCCCGCCGATGCAGAAATGTTGGTGGCTCCTTTGCCGACGGCCGTCACAAGGCCTTCGTCAGAAACGGTTGCCACCGATTTGTTGGTCGAAACCCACGTCACGCTCTTGTCCGTGGCGTTGGAGGGCAGCACCTGCGCCTGAAGCTGCAGCGTTTCGCCCACCAGCATCTCCGCCTCGTTCTGATTGAGCGACACGGAATCTACCGGGATAGTGTTGTCGATAGGTGTTTTTTTGCAAGCGCACAGCGCGCACAGCAGCAGCGCTATGGAGAGAATCTTCTTGAACATAGTAACAATCTTTGGCTAGATATGCAAAAGTAGCGAATATGTGCATAAATACAATAAAAAAGGTGACCCTGCGGGGGCCACCTTTTTACTTCGGGGAACTGGACGGAATTATTTGAAGAGTTTCTTGATCCAGTTCCAGATGAGCAGGAGCACTACTGCGCCAATGAGAGCGCAGACAATCTGGCCGTACCATTGAGACCAGAATGCGCCGTCGGCGCCGAGCTTGCCGAGCAGCCAGCCGCCCACCAGACCTCCGAGGAGACCGATGATGATGTTCCAGATGAGGCCGCCTTTGTCCTTTACTACAAAGAACCCTGCAAGCCAGCCTGCGATGGCTCCGAAGAGCAGTGTAAGAAGTATGTTCATAATGTTAATTAGTTATTCATACCAAAGTTAAGAAACTTTTTGCAAGAAATCGCCGATTATTTGAATTTGTCAAACGCAAGTTTTACTGCTTGATAGGTGCCGGATGCAGTGTACTCAACCGGAGGATTCTTTTTATACTCATACGTTACTCCGGCCTCATCAATGAGGGTTACTTTAAAATTACTGGAAAGCCCGTCAGGAAAAGCGGTACTCTTGCCAAGGTAAAAAGCCAGACCATCTGCATTGGGTTGGCCCAGAGCATAATATGACGGATCGTTACCGGCAAGAACCACCTGGTCGGCCTTAACCATAAAGCCCCGGGGTACCGTGAGCGGAGCATTTGTTTTCATAGCAAATTTCCCGGAAGGGAGCCCTGTAACAACCACTTGGAAATCGGTCAGGAGTTTCCAATTTGAAATGTGTGCAGTCACCGTTCCTTCGGAATAAGTATACTCATCCGGGTAAGAATAGGCAACGAGATGATGGTCAAAGACATTATTTGTGACAGAGCCTATTGTTCCTGTAGGGAACATATACCACGTATATGTGGAGGATGCCGATTTGCCGAATTTGCTAAAATCGTTATGGCCGTCATAAACGGCCTTCATCGTGCCGGAGGCAGCCGGCGTGAAGCCGGACCTGATCTCTCCGTCGGCAACCCAGCCTGAACCATCGTAGGTCATCACCAAATCAGGGGTCTGCTGGAAGTTGGAATCAAACCAGATATTGACCTTGTCTCCAACTGCCCAGCCGGTTTTTACCGCCTTGGTAGAAGGGTCAAGATTGTCCACGGTAATATTGAATTTAATACTCTCGGCAGGAGTGGGTATTTCTTCCTGTTGGCAGGAGAAGAAAGTGAATGCAGAAAAAATGGCCAACGCTGTAAATACAATCTTTTTCATTGTCTTCATTTTTAATGTTAATCACTTGATTGACCGGTCCAATCCTGTTCTGTGGTCCCGCCCCAGGGGTCACTGCCGCAAATAATCATCCCCGGCAAGATGGCAGAAATTCTTGTACGGGGTGTTTCGTAAGTCTGTTTCATAGTATAGTTGTGATAAATAATTCTCTTTCGAGAACATAAAGATAGCACTTCCGTGTGAAAAACGCAAATAACAATTCGCTGCCAGGAGCCTACCAGACCTCCTGGTAAGTGTCGGGGATTGGGTCGCGCCCCGATTCGCCCATAATTCCCCCGCGGCCTTTGCCGGAGCCGCCGCCGTTGGTGCGGAGCAGCGTATCGCAGATAGCTATGTCCCAGTCGTCCCGAATTGCCCAGGCAGCATCGGAGGCCGCGTCGCCCAGTTTGCCGGTCCCCACCACGGTGCCGCTTTCAAGGGATATATAGGTCCATTGATCGGGCACGGAGACAAACTCCACCTCCGAGCCGACAATTTCCGGCTCCTGCCTGCCGCCGTCGATACAGGAGGCCAGCGGCAGCAGCAACGCTGCGGAGATGACTATTTTGCAGATAATTTTCATTTGGCGGGCGAAGATTCAACTTTTATGCGATGTCCTTCTTTGCTGATGACCACCTTCGCTTTTTTGCCGGAAGCGGTCTTGAGGTAGATTGGCTTGTCCGGGACGGCCCGCTCCTGGGCGCAGGAAACGCTGAAGCGGGGGACAAGCCCTATGGTGAACACATTTTCCCCGTCCACCAGCGGTGCTGGAAGCGCCCCCTTGTATTTGTATTCCACAGGCTTTCCCCCGCGGTAGTCTATTACAGAGAGCGACTGGAGTTCTCCCTCTCCTTTGGTTTTACCCCTTGCAGAGCGGGTTATTTTCAAGAAATACCGGCAATAATCGGGGTCGGAGGCGGGAATATGGTCCGTAAGGTCCAGGGCAAACTCCAGAGGGCCCTTGTCGTAGGTGCCGCACATATAGTGGTCCCCGCCCTTGTTGCTCATACCGGTCTGCAGATAGTAGTTCTCCGGAATGCCGGAAGGGACCTTGTCGGTAGCCCCTATGCTGTATGCCAAATCGTCCCGGGAGGTGTACTGAATGGTAAGCCGGTAGAGTATGCGGGGCTCTTGGTACTTGACCTCAGCAGTTACTGCCTTGTCGCTCAGCACTCCGCTTATGATGTACTTGTTGCGGAAGAAATCGTATGGGTAATAGAAGCGCCCCCTGTCGTGCGCCGACTCACCCCAGGAGTTTGCCACAATAAAGGCACCTTCGTGCACCACGCCGGCGGCATCGGTATAGCGCACCAGGTCGTCATAACCCACGATGGTCATAGCGTGGGCGCCGTCGTCGGGAAGCGATGTGGCAATGGCCTTGTAGCCCGTTCCGGAAGGTCCGTCGTAGTCGTATCTCATATTCCAGCCATAGCAGCAGCCGGAGAAAGAGAGTATGCCGCCCGGTTTGCCGTCGCTGCCGGCAAGATAGGCTTTGTAGGCATCCACATCCCGCTCTATTGTAACAATGCGGCCCACCTTGTAGCGCAGGGCGTTGCGATATTTTTCAAAGCCGCTCGGCCAGGTAAAGGAAGAGGTGGTGAGAGTAGAAAAATCGCTTTCCACCATAGCTCCGGACCGCATAACAACAAACAGCCCGTCCTCTGCAAAGCCCCCTTGGTCAACCCCGTCGTTTACCAAATTCCACACAAACCGGTAGCTGAACCGATTGGCGGGGCTTGCAGAAGCGTCCCTGTCCAAAAGGCGGTTCATCTCGTAGGTAAACACGTAGCCGATGCTCGAGGCTTGTGCACACGAGCCGCCAGCCTGGTCAATTATCGGCGGGAAATACTTGTTCAGGGAATTGTCTACATATTGCGGCAGCTCCTGCCCGGTAGCAACAAAGGACAGGAGCATACACACTAATATGAGGCCTTTTCTCAACGGGCTACTCTGTTGTAGGTCTTGAGGGCCTCGTTGCGCACCTTGGCCGGGAGAGCCTCATTCAGGCTCATTTCGCGCGCGACCTTGGCAATGTCGGCGGAGTTCCAGGCCAGGCGGTGCCAGCCGAGGGCCTCGAGAAGCAGCACCTGGGTGTCCGCATCCCCGCAGGATTTTAAATAATCGAGCAGCGCCGGCACATTGGAGTAGCACAAGTTGGAACGAATCTGGCGGATGTTGCTGCGGCGCTCCTTGGCCTCGGCGGCGGGATCCGTTATGGCCGCCTGGTCGTCCAGGAACCGGGTTGCGGCCCGCTCCAGAGCTTCGCGAAGTTTGGCCGCCTCGCTGTCGGTGTTGACCATCCTGACCCCCGCAATCTGCCTGTCAAACTCTGCGTACAGGGTATCTTTGGGGAAAGAGAGCAGGGCATATGTGGTGTTGAACACCACGCGGGAGGTGGCGTTGTTGGTGAGGAAAACCTTCACCATATCGGGCGCCAGGCGCGCGTCGCCGGTTTTCCCTGCCAGCTTCACGGCGATGCGGCGGATAAACTCGTCGGCATCGTCCATTGCAAGGGATATGGCCTCTATCAGGTTGTCATCGCCCACCCGGGAAAGGCAATACAAGGCTTCCAGACGCACCACGGCGAGGGGAGAGGTCTTGTAAATATTAAGGAGCTGGGAAGATGACATAGCCCCTTTCCTGTAAAGATGCTCCAGTGCGAGCGCTTTCTGGTCCGGGGTGCCGTTGCCCAGGAGCCGGTACCATTCGTTTTTGCTGTCCTTAAGAATGATATCGTCCAGATTCTTGCCGGAATATGCAAAGCGGAATGTGGGGTCGCCAATAAGGTGCGACTCGATATATGGCGCGTAGCGCACCAGGTCTCCGGCACAGCCACCGGCGGCCACAATGCCAAAGAAACGGTCGTGCCACTTGTCCTGGAGCGAGTTGACGCTGTTTGCCTGGACTGCCACCGTGCCGCCCTCCTGGAATATATACTCGTCTGCAATGCAGTTGTTCAGCTGATAGGAGCCGTTGTAGCAGGCGTCCAGAATTACCAGTTGTGCCGCAGGCTTGTAGCCGTATCCGGCAAAATCTTCCAGATAAAGGTCCAGCGAAGCATCTTCCAGGGAGTCGGCCTTGTGGAGCTCCTCGTCAAAGACATCCTTGAACCAGCTGTCGGGCACGTCATAGGACTCCTTGAATTCTTCAATCATCTTATTATAGTCCTTGCCCTTCTGGCGGGCGCGATACACGTGGTCCCGCAGGTTTTTAACCATATATGCCTTGGCGTCGCGCACCATATAGGGGCGCTCGGCCGCGTTGAGGTATTCGGTGTCGGGGGCTCCGTGGTGATGCAGCATAGCCACGTTGAGCTCAGGCCGCATTATCTCGTTCATAAGGTGCGGCTTCACCGGCACCACATCGGAGTAATCTATATAGCTTATGTGGTTGCGGCCGTCGTCAAGGGCGGGGAAATGCTCCATCCATACCTTTTTCTCGTCCAGACGGGCCGTCTTGCTCTCAGAAATGTAGCCGTGCCCGCTAAAGAAGAGCATCTGGTCCATTACGGGCGGGTTGAGGCGGGCGTCGGCGGCCTTGAGCAGGAAGGCCTTGAGGGCGTCTATGCGCACCTTTCCGTTTTCGTCCATAGGGCGGATGCGGCCGCTGAAGATGTCAGGGGCGAGGCGCTGGGCGCTGTCGGCCGTAAGCCGGTAGTAGAATAACGGAGTTCCCTCGTCGCGGCCTATATAATCGAATTTAAGAGAGAAATCGTCGTAATAGCGGTCGCTGGGGATTGAAGATTGATCTCTCGGGTAGCGCTCCTCGTCCATCTTGAAGGCGCTTGCAAGGTGCTGCGCCCCACGGACCATAGCCACCGGGATATCTCCCACAAAGACCGCTCCCACGATGGGGTTCTTGCGGTCGTTATGGAGCCTTTGGAGCACCGCGCGGATGCTGTCCGGCACGCCCCATACGTCCTCTACGACTATTACCTTATACCCGTCGGCCTTGGAAATGGCGGCGGCATAGGCGTCTACCTCCGCTTTGGCTGCGGAGTAGCTGGCGGGGTCTATAACAATTGCAAATCCGTTTCCCGCCTGCGCGCAAACGTGCAGGAAGGTCAGGATGGATATAATAGCTATACGATATAATGCTTTCATAATACTAATAGGAATATGCTGCTCTGTGCCATTCTACGGCCTCTTTTATTGCCTCGCTAAGCTCCTGGTTTGCGCAGGTGTCGGCAAAGTTGCGAACTTCGCGCAGGCGGTGTGCGGGCAGATAAATTTGGAAAGACCTTGCGCAGAACATCTGCCATTTTTCGCTGAGTTCACCGCGGATAAGTTTTTCAATGTCTTCGTCCCAGCGGCCGCAATAGGAGTTTGCAACCCTGCGCACCTGCTCGAAATAGGTAGTGTCGGCACTTTGGCGGGCAAGGGAGTCCATAGTCGCGAAAATTGCGGCCCGCATTTGGTCGGCAGGGAAAAACTGCAGGCTCTCGTTGGTGTTCTGGCGGATACGGGCAGAAGCGTTGTTGGCGGCCGCAATGCGGGCTACCGAAGGAATAAGTTCGGGGTCACCCATAGGGGCAAAGCAGTTAACAGCCTCACGCTGAACCTGTTCTGCGTTGTCTGCCAGAGCCACGCGTATTGCAGCCAGCTTTATGGAGCGGTCGCAGTCGCTGCGGATTATGGTGTTGAAAGCCTCGTGTCTTTCCAGCGAAACGGGGGAATTCTGCAGGATATCCATAAGCTTGCGGGAGTCCATTTTCCCGTGCCGGATTTTGAGGCAGGTCTTGTCTGCAGAGTGGTTGAGATGCTCCTTGCAGAACTTGAAGGTAGGGTCGCCGACTATGTGCATCTCCAAGTAAGGAGAAAAGCGGTTGACATCGCCAATCGGGTATCCCTGGGCGGTGAGGCCAAGGAATTCGTCCGGCCACTTGTCCTGGAGCACGTTCACCGAACCGCCCCACGCCACAAGTGTGCTGCCTTCCTGGAAAATGTATTCGTTGGCAATGCAGTCGGGCATATTGAACGCTCCGTTGTAGCAGGCGTCCATTATCACAATCTTGGCCGCCGGGCGGAAGCTCCCGAAATCTTCCAGGGTGAGGTTGTCCTCTTTCTTTACCTTGAAATACTGGGTGTCGTAGTCGCCGTGGTGGTGCAGGATGGCTATATCCAGCTCCGGCCGCATAAGCTCGTTCTGTACGCGGCACTTGAGCGGGTCATAGTCCTTGTGGTCCATATAGGTAAAGGCGCCGGGAAGGGCCTTCATCCACGGGAAATGCTCGCGCAGGGCCATCTGCTCGTCCATATGCGCCAGTTTGCTCTCCGCAATGCTGCCGGAACCGTTGTACACAAAGATGTGGTCCAGCCGGTCGGGGTTTTCGTGCGCGCGGGCGGCCTTGAGCAGATATGCGCGCAGCTTTTCGTAGCGGGTAGAACCCTCCGTATCGGTAGGGCGGATGCGGCCGCTGAAGATATCGGGGGCCAGGGGAATTTCGCGGCCCGAGGTAAGTGTATAGTAGAAATAAGGGTCCCCGTCGGTATCTTTGTCTATATATTCGAACTCCAGGTCAAAATCGTCGTAAAAGCGGTCCGAAGGGACGCTCGACTCCTTGCGGGGACGTGTCTGGTCCATCTTGAACGCGCTTGTGAAGAACTGCGCATCCCGGACCATAGGGATGGGAATATCGCCGACAAAAACGGCTCCGCATATTTTCCCTTTGTCATAGAGCTCTTTGAGCTTTGCTTTTATGTCTTCTGGCTTCTGCCAATCTTCGCAGAGACGGATAACATTGTAGCCGTCCGCCTTGCGCAGGGCGTTTTCGTAAGAGGCAAGTTCGGAGGCGGCCTCCCGCTCGCTGACGGGGTCAATAACTATGGCGACCCCTGCCCGGTGGGAGCAGGAGACGGATATGGAGAGCAGTAAAGCGGCAGTTAAACCTGCCACGGTCGGTCTGATATTCATTCTGTTTTTATTTAAAAATTCAGGAACGCGCCGGTGGACAGGCTGCAGAAGGATGTACCTTCCAAAGCCGGGCTCTGGGGAGCGGATCCCATTTGTTTGAGCATAGTCCCTTTTACAAAGAGACCGGGGCGGAGAACCTTGAGGGATGTGAGCACCCAGTCCGCCCTGAAGGATACGGACAGCCTGCCGCTCGTTTCATACGCAAATGCCGGAGCGACATATCTGTCGGAGATGTCCTGTTTGGCCGGAGCGGTGTTGCCGCTTGCGTAAACGGCTTTTCCCACGGGGAGGGTATACCCCGCGCCTGCCGATATGTCAAGCAGGCTGCGTCCGAAGTCGAAAGTTTTCCAACCGTCCGCATTTATGCTGGCCAGCGACCAACGCTGAGTGCAGGGGGAGCCGTCGGAATAATGGGTGTTTTTCTCCGTCAGGAAACCGGCGCCAAGGGCTGCGTGCCAGTCGGCATCCTTGCCGATACCATATTCGGCATTGGCTGTGATGCGCATAGCGTCGTTGTTCTTGTACCGGCTCATTATCTCGTAGTAGGTAATGTTGCCGTGCTCGGTGTCGGTCCTTTGTTTCTGGTCGTACCAATACCCTTTAGTCATCTTTGCCCGGGCATTCAGGCGGATGCTCTGCCGCAGGTCGCCCTTGATGTCCAACCTTTGCTGGAAGCGGATCTGTGTAAATTTATAATCACCGGCCTTCCACTCATAGGCAGAGCCGCCGTCCCTGGCGTTTTCGTTTCCAAACCAGGCTCCGGCTTCGGTGAAACTCTCTACGCGGTCTTTCACCAGGCTGGCATAAGCCCCTGCGGAATAGGTGGCTCCGGAGTACTCGCGGGGAGAAGAGGAACTCTCTGAAGAGCTGAAGGCAAAGAAATCGCCCATACCCTTCATTTTGTAATACCGGTATGCTTTCTGGCCGTATTCAAGGTAATTGGTGAACTTGGAAAAGAACAACTCTGCACCGCCAAAAACACCTGCCGCCCATCCGCCGGCAAAACTGCGCTCCAAACCGATGGTAATGGGGATTCGGGAGATGTCGTTCTTGGGGCGGGGGTCTTTGTTGTCTGTGAGAGTCGCGGTAGTGAGGCCCACTTTACCGGCGGCAATCCAGCCGTCGCTGAAATTCCAGGTAAGGGCGCCGTCTATATCAAAACGCTCCGTTGCCGAGTTGTCCGCGAGGGTGTCGCATATAACGTACGGATTGTCGGGGTCGTTGCCTATAAGGGAACTCCAGTTGCGGTCAAAATCTTTTGTATTCCTGTACCTCAGGTTCCCGGCGGTGCGGAAACGGGAGAAGGAGCCAAGTTCTTCCACTGCGAGGTCCAGCTCGCTTTTGCCGGCGGGATTGTCCGGCCTGTGAAAATCGCCTGTCTCGTAGTTCCAGGCCGCGGAAGCCGCATTCCAGGTTGCAGTGGGGTTGTAAAACAGGGAAAGGGGGGAAGAACTTCCGCTGCGGACGTTATAAATGCCGTTCGCCCTCTCCTGGTGCCAGACTTGCGCAACAGCTTCCCCTGCCGGAGCAAAAAGCAACGGCAGGAGAAGGTATGCACAAATCGTATAGAACTTATTCAGCATCTACTTGAGTAGGAACAGCGCCGGGGATAACTTTTTCGACAACGAGGTCGGCAGAAGACTTGTTGGTGTCCTTGTAATATGCACGACCGTTCTCAATCTTGGTCACTTTGCGGCGAACACCCAGTCCGCTCCAGGCTGCAGGGCCAAGGATACCCTCTGCGTCATCTACAGGGAGGAATACGGGATAGTGCTCCTCTGCATCGGCTTCCCAGATGTCAATTGCGTCAAGAACATAATCGCTGGGGATCATAAGATACTGCATAGAAGAGGTGGTGCCGGGAGTGGTCATCACATTCTCGGGATTTGCAGCATACTCTGCGGGGGTAACAGGGAGCTTGGCAATAAGGCCGGCCCATCCGAAGAAGTTCTGGCCCCAGTTCAGCTGGGAAGTGAAGAATGCAACTACGAGATCCATATTGGGAACGCCTTCGTAGTCGGTGTCCTTTTGATTGTAAGGTGCGTAGAACTCCCAGTCTGCCTTGGAAAGGTCAGTGCAGTTCTCGAAGCCCTCGCCCTGGGCGGTGTGGTTGATGGGGGCGTTGGCAATAACTACGCTTGCGCCGGGCTGGAGGGGATAATCGGTACCGTTGCCGGGGAATGCATATACGGGGCTCTGGGTTACACCGCCATAAAGGTTCTCAAAGCCGTTTGCCTGCCAGGCGTTCGGTTTGGTCTGACGGCCCATACCGCCTACAAGCACAATCTGATCCAGATACTGTACTTCGTCGGAGTTGTTAACCAGTTCAATCCAGGTGTCGCTGAGGGGCTGGATGTAAGCCATCTTGCCGGGAGTGTACTGAACGGCCTTGATAATGATGGGAGATGCAGATGCAAGGCTCAAACTAATCTCGACCTCGGCATCCTCATAGAGAGAAACTTCGGCAGCGCCGACAGCTTTCTTTTTCCCGGAATCGGTAGTTGCACTTACAGAAACCTTATAGTCACCCTGAGGGAGAGAGCCAGTTGCTGTGATGGCTTTGCCGACGGTGGTGGCTTCAAGAGTATTGGTGGTGGTACCCTTGACTGCCTCTACCACGAGGTTATCCAATGCATCAACGCCTTCGGGAACGGCGATTTTTACAGTGAGGTTGAAATTCTTTGCAGTTTCGGGCTCTTCGCAAGAAACTGCAAGCATAGCGACGGCTGCTACAACCGCGATGCCTAAATACTTGAAAATCCTTTTCATAATAACTTAATTATAGGTTGATTTTAAATTCTGCACCAAAATACATATTGGGGTAAAGTTGTGTCTTGGAGTTGGTATTCTTATTAACGTGGTATCTGCTGGAGTTGGTCACGTTGTTTGCGGTGAACGACAGCTGGGCACGGGAGCCGATTTCTTTTGTAAGCCTTATGTTGAGCAGGGCCCACGGCTCAATTACATCGGCCAGGAAACCGTAGGTGTAGTAGCGGTCCATCATAAAATTCAAGCGGGGGTCGGAATTCATTGTGGCTGCGTCCCACGTGGTGAATCCGCCGTCCCTGTCGTAATAGCCTAAAGGCTCCACAGCCAGGTAGTCCTTATCCTGGAACACGTATGCATATGCCCGGGGGTTGCCGTCCTCGTCCAGATATACCGAGCGCTTGGACTCATACCACACCACCTGTACGGTGGTGGTAAAAATGAGCCGCAGGTCGGGGATGTGGGTGATGAAGCGGAAACTGGTGTTGACCCGGTCCTGGATGCTTCCGCTGCCTGCGGGCATCAGGGGTACATATTCATCGAGTTTGCTGCGAATGGAAGTGTAGGTCGTTTCGCGGGTGTTCTGTATGTGGAACCACGCACCGTTAATGTTGACCGAGGTCCTCAGCGGCTTGATTGTGCCCAGGTCCAGGCCATATTCAATACCATACTTTATTCTGCTGTTGTTGTTGGCGGGGCGGCTCCAGCTGGTGAACTCTATCTGGCCGTTTGTCGCTGCAATTTCGCGTTCGCCCGCAAGAGTGTAGGTCACGTTGCCGTTCTCGTCCAGAGCCAGGTTGGTGGCGCCGTCGGGTATGACATATTTGGCGAACCGTCCCCAGTAGAGCTGGCCCTGATAGCCGAACTCGTGCTGGTGGGTTTCGTGGAAGAAGGTGGCAAAACCGCTTGTTCCGCGCACTTTCCAGCTGATGCCTATCTCCTTCTTTACGGCGTGCGCCGGTTTCAGGTCCGGATTGTAGGTGTCCTCCACAATCTGGGTGTCGATAACCGCAAGTCCGGTGTCGGAGGTTTCGTTGTAGCGGTTTATACAAATAAAGTCGTAATAGGTCGGTTCCGGGTAGAGATACAGCAGGGTGGGCATCTTATTGGAAATGCCGTAGCCCGCGTTAAGCGACAGGGCTTCATTGAAAAAGCCCAGCGACAAGTTGGCCCGGGGCTCGACCACAAAATAACCCTTGTTGCCGCCGCTCTTGGCTGCATTCAAGAACAGGTTGGAGGCGCGCACGCCCAGCTCCGACTTGAGAGCCACGCCGCCCAGCGAAAGCCGGCCCTTGTCGCTCACAAAGACGCTGGCGGTGTTGAGTGCCGGGATATCCCTGTAGGCCCTGGGCCTCAGAGTGTGGGTAGACGCCGCTTGGGGCGGGGTTGCAATGTCGTATGTCAAACCTTTGCCCCTGTTCGAATCCAGGGTGTATTCAATGCCGAGTTTGATTTTGTTGTAATCTTTTTCCCCTATCTGGAAATACTTGCCGCCCACCAGCTGCGCGAAGACATTGATGGGGATGCCGTGCATCCGGTACTCGGAAATATAGGGGTGTATAAGCTGCATAGCTTCGTGTATGCCGCTCTCGCGGATGTCGGTTACTGCACCGTCCGGGCTGTACACGCGGCTAATGTGGATATCTTCTGTGCGGGCTACCTGTGCCGACAGATTGTAATCCAGCGAAGACAGCAGGGCCGTGCCTGGCTGGATGCTGCCGTTGGCAGAGAGGCGGGCGCCGGTGTTCTTGTTGGTAAAGTTTATTTCAAGCTCCTCCAGCTGAGGGTCTGTCTTGCGGTCGTTTACGTTAGAATAGAACGACCCCTTGATGTTAAGCGTGGCCTTGTCCCAAACTTTTGAGAATCCGGCAGATGCGGTGAGGCGGTCGTAGCCGAGATACTTGCGACGGGGGTCGGCGAAACTCTGCCCCCAGTCGAAACCGAAGTTCACCGAGCCGCCGTTTTTAAGGCCGAAGCCCTTGCCGGCATATAACATCTTGGAGTTGGGGTCCACCTGCGCCTTAAGCTCCAGCGGAGTACGGCCGGATTTGGTCTTGACAATCACGACGCCGGAGGTCAGGTTGCCGTATTCTGCCGACGGGATGCCGCTAATAACCTCTATGGACTCCACCACGCCTGCGCTCACGGTCCTAAGGTCCGCTCCGCCGCCGGCGGTGGTCTGGTCGCTCATACCGTCGGTCTGAATGCCGGACGCCGAACCGTATCGGGTAGAAGCTATGGCCTGCAGGTTAGCATCGTTGCTCAAAGGGGTGCCGTCGACAATCACCGAAGTTCCGAGCGAAGCGCCGGAGCTGGGGGTAATCTCGCGTACCGTGGCCTGCGAAAGCTCGTTCAAGTTGGGATTCTTGGCAAGGTTGCCGGGCACCAACTGCAGCAGGTCGCTCACGCTCTTGGGCTGGAGGTGGCGCACCGCCTCCTCGCTGATAACCGATTTTGAACCCATATCGTCCCGCTCTGCGGTAACGGTAACGCTGTTGAGCTCCAGGCTGAGCGAGGTCAGTTTCAAATTCAGTTTTGTGTCGGAGCTGATTTCCACCGTGCCGGTGAGATCTTTGAAGCCGACGAACGACACAAGATATTCGTAAGTACCTTTTTTAAGATTTCGGAACTCATATTTGCCATCCTTGTCTGATGTTACCCACAGGGACTTGTTAAGCGATACGACAGCCAGCTCCACCGGCGCGCCGTCTGTATCTGTGACATATCCGGACAGGCTGAAAGTCTGCGCGAAAGCCACGTGGCTAAAGAAAAACAGCAGACTTATAAGGAATGACAACTTCTTCATAAGCATAATACTTCTGCTGCAAAGGTATAAAAACAATTTTTTAGACTGCAATACCTATAAATTGCTATAGGAGCGCGGATTGAGCGATATTCTGGCGCTTAACAAACAATTTTTAGAATTGAGACGTCTTTACTAAAAGAATCAAATAAGCATCCCTGAAAATGCTAACAATCTATAATATGTAAAAGAACAAATAATTATTTCGGAATGCCGCTCGTGCGAGCCTCGTCCTCCTAAAAGCAAAAAGCAGCCACGAAGGCTGCTTTTTGCTTTTGAGCGGAAAACGAGACTCGAACTCGCGACCCCGACCTTGGCAAG
>JAFZYD010000104.1 GCA_017616475.1 Bacteroidales bacterium | reverse complement strand
TCCAAGGCCAACCCCGAAGTCAGCGCCACCATCAACGTCCGCATCTGCGCAGCTCCCAACAACGAGGAGATTGAGTGCACCTGCGAAATACCCGAGGCTAACAGAATCTATATGTTCAAAGAAGGTCTCGAGGACTTCAACGCTCTGGCATCTCTTGGCGGTGCAGGCAACTACAACGCTATCAACGAGTGCCTCGGCGGCCTGATGGGTGCCGGCGGCCTTGCCAACATGTACTTCACCACCCAGCCTTTCGGCGGCATCACTCTCGCTAACGGTCACCTGCACTTCGAGTATTATGTCAGCAGCCTTGAGAAACTCGATGCCAACGGCGGTCAGGTTGAGCTGAGCTCCCGCTCTGCAGACCAGGAGGAGCGCAACTGGCCCACCGCATTCCTCAAGGATGCAAAGGTCGGCTGGAACGAAGTTGACCTCGCTCTCAAGGAAAGCGGCGAGACCTATTCGGACGGCACTCCTTTCAATCCCGAGGCCATCAAGTGGTTCCGTATGTATATTCCCACAAGCGCAGTACACGAAGAGGCCATCATGGTCAAGAACGTGTTCGTCTACGCAGAACCCGAACCCGTTAAAATCACCATCGACGGCGATATGAGCGAATGGGCAAAGGTTAAAGGCGTAAGCGAAGGCAATTACTCTTCCTTTAAGGTTGCATCCGACGAGAACAACATCTACTTCTATTCCTTCCGTGCAGCTACCACTGCCAGATATGCTGATATCTGGGGCGGCGCAGGCTATGTATATCTCGGTCTCGACTTTGACAACGACGATACTACAGGTACTGCTGAACTCTGGGGCAACGGTCCTTACGATTTCGTAGGTGTTATCTATCCTTACGGCGGTTCTGCAAGCGAGCCTGCAGTTACCGAAGCTGTTGCAGGCGGCAGCACCAGCGTGCCCGAGCCCGGCTTCAAGAATGCAGTTTGCAAGGGCGTTGTTAATTCCGACGGTGTAGCAATCGAGGTAAGCATCCCTCGTTCTGCACTCCCCGCAATTCCGGAAACTGCAATCACCGTGAAATCCTGGGGTAACAAAGACCTCCACAAGGTTGCACTCAAAGTTAAACTGTAATTGTCAGTAACCTCATTTAGGAATAGAGCTCCGGTCACTCCGGGGCTCTTTTCTTTTGCGTTTTTGCCGTCAGTAGGTTATCTTCGTAGTTATGATTGCTATTGCTACAATTACCCTTTGCCTGGCGCTGGCCGCTGCCCCCTTTCCCGTGCGGGACATCGACACCCGCATAGGCTGCGCGGTGGCCGACTCCCCTACCGCCAGCATTTTCGGCGCGGGCGGCGAGGTGGTGGGCAACACTATCCCGTGTGTCACGGCGCCCAACGGTATGACCTACTGGACACCGCAAACCTGCATCTCCGACAAAAAAGGGGTAACGCCCTACCGCTGGGAGGCACCCGCATGGATGGGCTTCCGCGGCTCTCACTGGCTGGACGGCAGCGCCACTCAGGACTACGGGTCGTTCTTTATTGTGCCGGGGTGCGAACCGGTGCCGCTGGACCATTCGCTGGAAAAAGCGCAGCCGGGGTATTACCGCTACGGCTCCCACTCCCTTACCGGAGCCGGCCGCAGCGCCATTATGCGCCTGGAGTGCCAAAAACTTCGATTTGGGGCCAATACTCAATATAACGATGCAACACTCGTCTACGACCCAAAAACGGGCGAAATACGCGCAGAAAATCCCGTACACCGCATTTATAACGGTTGGGGCAAACTAGCGGGCTATTCGTCCTGGGCGGTGGTCCGTTTTAACAAGCCAATAAAGAGTGTGACGCCCATCGGGCGCATAATGTTAGACATTGAGTTCGAAGAGGCTCCGGGCCCGCTTTTGGTGCGCATCGGCACGTCTTTCACAAGCATTGAGGGCGCCGCACACAACCTGGACAACGAGATTCCTGACTGGGATTTCGAGGCCGCCCGCAGCCGCATAGAGGCGGTCTGGGCCGCTCGCCTGGGGCAGATAGAGGTGACGGGCGGCGATCCGGAGGTCGTAAAGCACTTCTACACATCGCTCTGGCGATCTTCGCTTAGCCCGCGTATGGTGAGCGACTGCGGCGCAGAGCCCGACTACGACGATTTCAACCTTTGGGACACTTTCCGCGCCCTGCACCCGCTGCACACCATTCTCCAGCCGGAAGCCAGCGGCGATATGATGCAGGCGCTGGTGCGCAAATACGAGCGGGGCGGCTGGATGCCCATCTTCCCTATGTGGGGCAGCTATACCAGCGCTATGATTGGCGACCACGCCGCCAGCGTGATTGCCGACGCCTATACAAAGGGTATCCGCAATTTTGATTACCGTAAGGCCTGGGAAGGCATCCGCAAGAATTGCTTCGAGACGCCGTGCGATTCGCTATATGAAGATGGCCGCGGGCGGCGGGCGCTGGAGCCTTACCTGCGGCTGGGCTACCTGCCTCTGGAAGAGCACGTCAAGCACGCTTTCCACGCCAACGAGCAGAGCAGCCGCACGCTGGAATATGCCTACGACGATTGGTGCGCGTCGCTGCTTGCCCATAACCTTGGCACCGCAGACGATTACGCTGCGCTTGCGGCCCGCGGCGGCAATTGGCGAAATGTATTTGACCCCCGCACTAAATGCGTCCAGGGCCGGCACGAGGACGGCACCTTCCTGGACGAGGACAACTATCTCAAGAAGACATCGTTCATTACGGAAGGCACCCCCTGCCACTACAGTTGGTTCGTGCCGCAGGATATTCCCGGACTTATAGAATTCGTGGGGCGCGACCTGTTCGAGGAGCGGCTGGATTTGATGTTCAGCGAGAACCGATACTGGCACGGCAACGAGCCGGGCAACCAGATTGCCTATCTGTACGATTATATCGGTCGGCCGGAGAAATGCCAGGCGGCGGTGCGCAGCATTATGGCCACCGAATACCGCAATACACCCGGAGGCCTGTCGGGCAACGACGACGCAGGACAGCTTTCTGCCTGGTATGTCTTTGCCGGCCTTGGCTTTTACCCGGTATGTCCCGGCAGCGCGGAATATGCCCTCGGCATTCCCGCTTTCGATAAGATAACCATCCATCTGGAGAACGGGCGCGATTTCAAGATTGTGCGCAAAGAAGGCCGCGGAACGGCATTCAAGCTGGGTTGCCGCAGCCTCCGAAGCCCGTTCATAAGCCACAACGACATTGTCCGCGGCAAGCGGCTCACCTATTATTGTAAATAAGCATCTTTATGAAAATAGTAATTGTAGGTCCGGCATATCCATACAGGGGCGGCATAGCCACTTTCAACGAGCGTCTGGCGCGGCAGCTTGCGGCGGAGGGCGATGAGGTCAAGTTGTATACCTTCACCATCCAGTATCCGTCGTTCCTGTTCCCCGGCAAGACGCAATATTCCACCGAAGCGGCGCCGCAGGACCTTGACATAGTTCGCGCAGTGAGCAGCGTGAACCCGTTCAATTGGATCCGGGTGGCGCACCGCATCGCCGCAGAAAAGCCGGACGCGGTTATGCTGCGTTTCTGGATGCCATATTTCGGGCCGTGTCTGGGCACCATCGGCCGCATATTGCGCCGCAAGGGGATCCGTGTGGTATCTTTGGTAGACAATATAATCCCGCACGACCACAAGCCTGGCGACAAGCCGTTCGCTAAGTATTTCGTGAAGAATGTAGATGGATTTCTGGCGATGTCTCAGTCGGTGATGGATGAGTTGCGACAGTTCGACAGCGCCAAGCCGGTAGCTTTCGCCCCCCACCCTCTCTACGACCATTACGGCGCCTCCGAGAGCAAGGCCGATGCAGCCGCAGCGCTGGGCCTGGACCCGTCGCTGGATTATTATTTGTTCTTCGGGCTGATACGGGACTACAAGGGGCTGGACCTGCTGCTGGAGGCGATGGCCAGCTACGGCCTCAAGGAGAGCACCGCACACCTTATTGTGGCGGGCGAGTTCTACTCCAACGAAGACAAGTTCTGGGAGTTGGAGCGGTCGCTGGATCTCAAGGGACGCATCCATTGGTTCGACCGGTTTATACCGGACGACCAGGTGCGCCATTTCTTTAATGTTGCAGATTTGGTGGTGCAGCCCTATAAGACTGCCACGCAGAGCGGCATCACGCAGGTGGCGTATCATTTCGAGAAGCCAATGGTGGTTACAAACGTAGGCGGACTGCCGGAGATTGTGCCGGACGGTAAATGCGGCTACGTTGTCGCGCCCGAGCCTGCGGCCATAGCCGATGCCATAGCCCGCTTCTACGCCGAGCGCCCCGATTTTTCCGACGGCATCCGCGCCCAGAAACAACTCTTCTCCTGGAGCCGCCTCACCGCCGCCTTGAAATCGCTGCTGTAGCCGGTTGCTTCGCTCGGCACTTGGGCCGCTCCGGGTTGGCTTTGCCGCCTCCTGCATCCGCAGATAGTCGGCATGCAAAGCAACCCATCCGCGATATGCCCAAGTGCCGACAACTACCTGCCAGCGAGGTACCCGTGGGCGGCCCTACGTGTATTTCGCTGCACTAGCGGTCCGCCGGGAGTAACAGAAAAAGCCAGCTTGTGGCTGGCCGGCGCCCTGCGCCGCAGGGGTTTTAGGGGGCAGAGCCTATAATTCTGGGCGCTGC
>JAFZYD010000103.1 GCA_017616475.1 Bacteroidales bacterium | reverse complement strand
GTTGACTCCGATATGGAGCGCGACTTCGCCGCCGGTTTTTCCCCGGCCGACCTGGTCTTTTTCAAAGATTCACCGGACGATCTGGCAATAATAAACTATACATCGGGCACCTCCGGTTTTGCCAAGGGGGTGATGCTGCCCTACCGCACCCTCGGCCTCAACGTGGCCCTTATGGCGGAGAGCTTCCCGGAAATAACATGCGACACCAACATAGTGGCTATGCTCCCAACGGCGCATATGTACGGGATGATGGTAGATTTTATTTACGAGATGACGGTGGGGGCACACGTGCACTATCTCACCCGCCTGCCCAGTCCCAAGGTGATTATGGACGCATGCGCCGCAATCCGCCCGGACATAGTTTTTACGGTGCCCCTTATGGCAGAAAAGGTGTGCCGCGGCCTGATGCGCCAAATGAACTACGATTACAACCCGCAGAGCCTTTCTGCAGAAGCCTGCGCCGTTGCCAAAGCGGCCCTGGAGGCGGTGTTCGGGGGCAATTTTTCCCAGCTGGTGATTGGCGGTGCGCCGCTCAGCGCAGAAGTAGAAGATTTCCTTCTGGCCATCGGCTTCCGCTATACCGTGGGCAGCGGTATGACCGAGTGCGGCCCGCTGGTGTCGGTGTCGCGCTGGGACGCCACCAAACCCCACACCTGCGGCCGTCTGGCCCCTTATCTGAGCGTCCGGGTAGATTCTCCCGATGCCTCAACTGTGCCGGGCGAGCTCTATTTCAAGAGCGATGTCCTGTTTAAGGGCTATTATAAAATGCCCGCCGAAACGGCGGAGGTTATGAGCGCGGACGGCTGGTTCCGCACGGGCGACATAGGCCTGGTCGGGCCGGACCGCTTTCTCACGCTCAAGGGGCGCAGCAAGAATATGATTCTCACCTCCACCGGCCACAACATATATCCGGAAGAGATAGAGAGCAGCGTGAACAACCTTCCCTACGTTCAGGAGTCGCTTATTGTGGAGGACCGTGGCAAGCTTCTGGCGCTTATATATCCCGACCACGGGCAGGCTGCGGGCGACAGCCTCTCCGACGGGGATCTTTACCAGGCGCTCAAGGCGGAGATACGCACCCTTAACGAGGCGCTGCCGACCTACTGCCAGATTGCCCGGTTCGAAATTTTCCCGGAAGAGTTCGAAAAAACGCCGAAAAAGAGTATAAAACGTTATCTTTACCAGCGATAATATCTTTGGCTATGACAGACAAACAGATACAGTTCGACAAAAGTTACCTTGATATGGCCGATATCTGGGCGCGCAACAGCTATTGCAAGCGCCGCCAGGTGGGGGCTTTGATTGTCAAGGACAGGATGATTATTTCCGACGGATACAACGGCACCCCGCGCGGCTTCGAGAATGTCTGCGAGGAAGACGGCGTCACCAAACCCTACGTGCTGCACGCCGAGGCCAACGCCATCACCAAGGTTGCTATGAGCCACAACAGCAGCGAAGGGGCCACCCTCTACGTGACCGACTCCCCTTGTATGGAGTGCGCCAAGCTCATAATCCAGAGCGGCATCAAGCGGGTGGTTTACCGCCGTGAATACCGCATTACAGACGGTATAGATTTTCTCAAGAGGGCCGGAATAGAGGTTTGCAAGTATGAATGAGAATAATTTCAACAAGTTGCGCCCCATTCTGTGGGTGATAACCATAGTGCTGGCCGTGTGCTGCATTCTGCGCGCCTGGCCCCGCAACAACAACCGGATAGACATAAAATCCAGCGATTCCGACTGGGGCAAGCTTATGCTGGTGCTGGAGAGCGTAGACAAGAACTATGTGGACGAAGTGGACCACGACAAGTTCATAGAGGATATTCTCCCGGACGTGATGCGGGAGCTTGACCCCCATTCGGTATATCTCCCGCCGGAGGAACTCAAGGAGGCGGAGGAGTCGCTTGGCGGCGGCTTCGAGGGCATCGGCATCCAGTTCAACGTGCCCAACGACACCGTTGTGGTTAACAGCGTCATAACCGGAGGCCCTTCCGAAAAGGCGGGCCTAAGGGTGGGCGACAAGGTGGTTCAGGTAGACGGCCGCGTTATTGCGGGCGTCAAAATGCCGCAGGACACAATGATTTCGCTGATGCGTGGGCCCAAGGGCACCAGGGTGATAATCAGCGTGTTGCGCCACGGCAGCGACGAACTCATCCCGTTTGTTATTACCCGCGACAAGATACCCGTGAACAGCGTGGACGTGTCGTTTATGCTTAACGACACTACCGGCTACATAAAGCTCAGCAAGTTTGCCCGCACCACCTACGCCGAATTCATAAAGGCTATGGACAAGTTGCGTGGACAGGGTATGAAGCGGCTGGTGTTCGACCTTCGCGACAACACCGGCGGCTATTTGGACCAGGCTATGCTGCTCTCCAACGAGTTCCTTGACAAAGGGGCTATGATTGTCTATATGGAGGGCAAGGCGCGGCCCCGTACCGACCTGCGTGCCGACGGCCGCGGCAAGAATCAGGATATGGACATAGCCGTGCTCATAAACAGCGGCAGCGCATCGGCCAGCGAAATTTTTGCCGGCGCGGTGCAGGACAACGACCGCGGCACCATCTACGGCGTGCGTTCGTTTGGCAAAGGGCTGGTTCAGGAGCCTGTCTATTTCTCCGACGGTTCGGGCATCCGGCTCACCGTGGCCCGCTACTATACTCCCGCCGGCCGCTGCATCCAGAAACCCTACAGCGACGATTATGAGATGGAGATTTTTGAACGCTACAACAGCGGCGAGATGTTCTCTGCAGACAGCATAAAGTTGGACGACGCCACCGAATACAAGACCGTGGGCGGCCGCACCGTATACGGCGGGGGCGGCATAGTGCCGGATGTGTTCGTGCCGGTAGACACCGTGGGCGTCACCAATTTCTATGTCAATTGCAATCGTCTGGGACTCCAAATAAAGTATGCCAGCGATGTCCTGGACAAGAACACCAAGGCGGTGACCGCAGCCCGAGATATGGCCGCCTTTGACGCTTTTATAAACAATCTGGGTGTGGAGCAGGGCTTCTTGAAGTTCGCTGCGGAGAACAACGTGACCCCCGCCGAGGGCGAGTGGGAGCGCTCCCGCGACTATATGCTCACCCAGATACGCGCCCTGATTGCCCGCTACACCCCGATGGGCGACGAGGCTTTCTATCCGATTTATCTCCAGACCGACAAACTGGTTCAGATAGCAGTAGAGAATGAAGCTCCAGACGCCCGTATCGATTGAGCCGCTGGCGCGGCGCTTCGGCTTTGAGGACAGGTTCTTCTTTATGGGTTCCTGCTTCGCAGACGAAGTGGGCGGCATTATGTCCTCCCTGGGCTTTTCCGTCACCCTCAATCCCTTCGGCGTCCTGTACAACCCCGCCTCCATAGCGCAGTCGCTGCAGCGGCTGGAGAGCCGCGAGTCTTTCACCGCCGCGGACGTGGTGTGCTGCGAGGGGCGGTACACGTCGTTTTACCATCACAGCCGTTTTTCGCGCGATACCGCAGAGGCCTTTCTGGAGAATGCCAACGCCGCCCTGGACGCTGCCGCAAGCGCTTTTGAGGCGGCGGACGTGGTTGTGGTCACTCTCGGCACCAGCTGGGTGTTCCGCCACAAGGAGCGCGATATGATTGTATCCAACTGCCACAAGATTCCTGCCCGGGAGTTCGAGCGCTTCCGCCTCTCCTCGGAGCAGAGCGCGGCCCTTCTGGAGCCAATCATAGCCCGTCATCCGGACAAGCGCTGGATTTTTACCGTGAGCCCGATCCGCCACCTGGCAGACGGGGCGCACGGCAACCAGCTTAGCAAGGCGGCACTGCTGCTGGCGGTAGATTCTCTTGTGCAGCGCCACCCCTGCGCGGCCTATTTCCCGGCCTACGAGATTATGATGGACGAGCTGCGCGACTACCGGTTCTATCAGGAGAATATGACTCACCCCACGGCCCAGGCGGTGGGGCATATCTTTGAGTGTTTCAGGCAGTTTGCCTTGACTCCGGAGTGCGATAAGGGGATAGAGGAGGCGCGCCGCGCACTCAAGGCTGCCGGCCACCGCAAATTCCAATTTGGAAATACAACGCCAAACGAGTAATTTTGAAGTTTGTAAAAATCAAAAATAATATGGAAAGACTTAAAGTAGCTCAGTTGTTGAAAACGGCACCCGGACAGCAGGTGCTTGCAAAAGGTTGGGTCCGCACAAAGCGCGGCAACAAGAATGTGGCTTTCATAGCCCTCAACGACGGTTCTACAATAAATAATATCCAGGTCGTGTGCGACCTGGCCAAGTTCGACGAAGAGTTTATGAAGCGCATCACCACCGGTGCCTGCCTGGCAGTAACCGGCGATTTGGTGGCTTCCCAGGGAAGCGGCCAGGCTGTGGAAATACAGGCCTCCGATATTGAAATCTACGGTGAGTGCGATGCCACCTATCCGCTGCAAAAGAAGGGGCACAGTATGGAGTTCCTGCGCGAAATTGCCCACCTGCGGCCGCGCACCAACACCTTCGGGGCCGTTCTGCGCATCCGTCACAATATGGCTTTTGCCATTCATAACTTCTTTAACAGCAAAGGTTTCTATTATCTGCATACCCCGCTCATCACTGCTGCCGATGCAGAGGGTGCCGGCGCAATGTTCCAGGTAACCACCCTTGACGTGGACAACCCGCCCCGCACCGAGGATGGCAAGGTAGATTACAGCAAAGATTTCTTCGGCCGCCTCACTTCGCTCACCGTTTCCGGTCAGTTGGAGGGCGAGCTGGGCGCCACCGCGCTGGGCGAAATATACACCTTCGGCCCTACTTTCCGCGCTGAGAACAGCAACACCCCGCGCCACCTTGCAGAGTTCTGGATGATTGAGCCGGAGATGGCCTTCTACGACATCAAAGACAATATGGACCTCGCAGAGGAGTTCATCAAATATCTGGTGCAGTATGCCCTGGACCATTGCCTGGACGATATCACCTTCCTCAACAATATGTTCGACAAGGAGCTTTTGGAGCGCCTGCAGGGCGTTTTGAAAGACAGTTTCGTGCGCCTGACCTACACCGAGGGAATCGAGATTCTGGAGAAGGCGGTTGCGGACGGTGTCAAGTTTGAATATCCGGTGGGTTGGGGCATCGACCTGCAGAGCGAGCACGAGCGCTATCTGGTGGAGCGTCATTTCAAAAAACCCGTCATTCTTACCGATTATCCCAAGGATATAAAGGCTTTCTATATGAAGCAGAACGAGGACGGCCGCACTGTGCGCGCTATGGACGTGCTCTTCCCCAAGATCGGCGAGATTATTGGCGGCAGCGAGCGTGAGGCGTCGTTCGAAAAGCTCAACGCCCGTATAGACGAGCTGGGTATGAGCCATCGCACGCTGGAGTGGTATTTGGACACCCGCCGCTTTGGCAGCTGCCCTCACAGCGGCTTCGGGCTGGGCTTCGAGCGCCTGCTGATGTTTGTGACCGGTATGGCCAACATTCGCGACGTGATTCCGTTCCCCCGCACCCCCAACAACGCAGAATTCTAAAAACGCAATATTATGTTAATAATCGGCATCGCAGGCGGCAGCGGCAGCGGCAAGACCACCGTGGTCAGAAGGCTGCAGAAAACCTTCAAGGACAGGATTGTGGTAATTCCGCAGGACTCTTACTACAAGGACAGCGGTCATTTGACGGAGGAGGAGAAGAAGGTCTATAATTTTGACCATCCCAACGCCATCGATTTTGATCTGCTTTGCGCTCAGGTAGAGCAGATTAAGAAGGGCCAGGCCATCGAGCAACCGGTGTATTCCTATATCACCTGCGAGCGCAGCAAGACCGAAACGGTGCACGTGGAGCCGGCCGACATCATCCTGGTGGAGGGCATCCTCATTTTCACCTGTGCCAAGCTTATGAAGCAGATGGACATCAAGGTGTTTGTAGATGCCGACGACGACGACCGTCTTTCGCGCATTATGCAGCGCGACATAGAGGAGCGTGGCAAGGATGTTGCTGCTGTAATCAAGCGGTACAACGACCTGGTTAAGCCGATGCACTTGCAGTTCATCGCTCCCAGCAAGCGCTATGCCGATATCATTATCCCCCAGGGCGGACACAATCACGTGGCTATCAATATTTTGCTGGCCACCATAGAGAAGGCCCTGAACGATAAGACTTGGTTGCGTAAATAATGACCGAAAACCCCGAAACCCGCCGCCGCGAGAACCGCGTAGGTTTGTACACGACAATCATTTTTCACCTTGTCGTGCTCATTATCTTGCTGGTGCTGCAGTTGGGGAAGGAGGTTAAGAAGGAGCATAGTTTTATTCTCGATTTTACACAGCAGGAGAAGCAGGAGCTCATCAAGCAGCAGCAGGAGCTCAAGGAGTTCAAGGAGCGGGTCAGCAAGGAGTTGGACGCTATGATTGCTGCGGCTCCGACGCCCACTGTGCGCAATATCGCGGTGGATGCCAATGACATCAAGAGCCGGGCGGAGCGCGAGGCGCTGGGCACTTCCCTGGACAGCAAGCTGGCGGAGAGCCGCCGCCGTCAGTATGCCGCGGACGAGGACGAGGTTTCCACCGGCCCGGCCACCGATTCCAAGGAAGATGGCAACGGCGAAGGCCCCGCCTACAGCGGCCCGTCGGTGGTGTCTTGGAATTTGGAAGGACGGAAGGCATTAATGCCTATGCCGATTCCTGCGTACAAAGGATACGGTAGCGGCGACGTTCTTGTCAAAATCTATGTCAATCGTAGCGGACGAGTTATCAAGGCCGTAGTTGCTTCAAGCAACGATAGTTCGCTCGATAGATGGGCTATTAGGGCAGCAGAAAGGACAAAATTCAGCCGTAGCGATTCTGCCGATGATCCCCAAATTGGGGATATCCTTTACAGATTTGTAGCGCAATAAGTTAGACCGTTGCTCCGCTGCGGCGGCAGCTTGCTTCCGGAGGAGCTTCTCTCGCTACGCTCGCTACGTCCCTCCCAGACATAATACCGTGCTCCGCCCGGACCCGCCGCTACAGCCTTGCTATCGCGCGGGCCAGCCCTGCTCAGCTTCCGCTATCGCCTGCAGGCGAGCGTCATCGCTGCGCGATAACTACCAGCTTGCGGGCCCCTCCCGCTATATTACTCCGCGGGTGGAGAAATCCTCCGGGAAGCAACTGCCGACCTTCGACTCCGCGCCGGTCGCAAATCCTTTTATGCATCCGGCTTTATCTGCCCGCTGCTTACATACGCGAGAATCACGGCATTTCTTATTTGCTTGCCACAAAATGGCTCAAGACGGTCTCTCAGCCTCTCGCTCCGGCATATATAAGGAGGACCACATAGTTCATAGGACACTTGAATAATTACTTCAGAGTACTTATATTTGTTTATTATTCAGCCCGCTAATCCACAGCGTTAAAAACTCTTTATAGTGTCGTCCAAGCTTCGGTCACTTTTTGTCGTTTCCTGCCTGATGTGTTCTGCTGCGGCTTTTGCGCAGCAGGACTCGCTGGCGACTTTGCGGGGCAGAATAGGGCAAGAAGCGCCCGGAGCGGGGTTGGGTAAGGATTTTACGGTAGGCATCCCGGGGGCCGTTGTTCAGTTGTTTTATCAAAAAAACGGTACGGTTGACTCCCTCTACACGACCACCGGCCGTAGCGGCGAGTTTTCTTTCAAAAAGATAAAGCCGCAACGCATCGGGCTGCGCATAAGCAGTATGGGATATCAGGCCGTGAGCGGCGTCTATGACATTGATGCCGGGGATAACTTCTTCTTTTTCACGCTCAAGGAGCAGGTGGATACCCTTGCCGGAGCCACAATTACGGCAGAAATCCCGCTGATAAGGCAGATCCAGGACACCACCATCTACAACACCAGAGCTATACGGGCTGCCGACGACGATAATCTCCGCCAGGTTCTGGAAATGCTGCCCGGCTTCGTCGTTTCCGGAGATGCCATTATTGTGGACGGTCGCCCTGTGACGCGCACATACGTGAACGGCACCCTGGTGTTCGGCGACAAGGTCACTACCGCGATTGATGCTCTCCAGGCCGGTGAGGTGACGCAAGTGAGGGTATACGACGAACTTTCCGATATAGACAAGCACCGCGGCGTGAAGAATGCCAGGAAAAACCGCGTGCTGGACATCATCACAAAAGATGCCATCCTGTCTATGACGCTTGCCTCTGCCGGTGCGGCCGGCGGTGCAGATCGAACATCACAGCCACGTTATGCCGCAGCCGGCCTTCTGGGCTTCCACTCCGAGATGTTTGAGTCTCAGACCATCGTCTCTGCAGATAACATCAACAAATTGTCAGAGAGCAGCGGCAGGTCTCTGCATGCCAGTTCTTTTATCACACAGAGAGCGCCATTAGACACCTACTCTGAATCGTTGTTGGTGAATTCATATATCACAAGGTATTGGAAAGACCGCTATTATGGCAACTCGATTTGGCTTGACTATACTCTTAAACATATGTATTCAAAGAGCGCATCAACGGCACTGACAGAATACTATGGGACGGCCGAAGATCCGGCAATGGCTGTGCTTGACACTTTATCCAATCGCTCCAATACAACTTATCATACCGCACGAATACTATTGTCCTTAAAAGACACTCCCCTCAAGTCATTCGACATCAGCATCAACGGCAGTATGGCGAACGATAGGGAAGATGGTCTTAAAGGCAATTTGACTCAAACCACAGGAATGCCTGAAAGCAGGATTCATCAGGAATCTGGCAACAAGGGAAGGGATTATTCATTGAAAGCAGGCATCAAATGGACAAACAATGACGCCAAAAAGTGGCGTCCGTTCGCCGAGCTAGGCGGCGACATCTCCCGCAACAACAGCATCTCCTGGAATGTGGACACGCTGAGCACATCATATCTGCAACGCAAACTCTCTTCCGACGGATATGGGCACGGCACGGACATCTGGGCGTCGGCTGGCACAGAGGCCACGCTCGCCAACGACAAGGAGAAAACCGCCCACATTATTCTGGCATTCAGATCCGCTTATAATCATTCCCTGCACCGCCAGCTGGCTTTTGACGAATTCGGAGTTGAGACGCCCGTGATGGATATGGCAAATTCTTACGACTTCACTCACAATCAGCTTAACAACTCGGTGCAGGCTATGTTTGACCTCTCGACTCAATCCGGCACAACGGTTAACCTCAACACTTCATTAATAGATGTTGTACTTTTCGACAGGGAACGGCTCCCAGTCGATTTCAATAACACAAAGCATTTCCCCTCCGTGTCCTGCGACTTGCGTTTTACAGCGCCCCGCTGGCTGATTACGGCTTCCTCCTCCGCCCAGACTCCGGCTATTGAGCAGATACGCAACCGTGTCTCCGATGCTAATCCGCTCTCACTTGTAGCCGGCAACCCCCATCTTAAGCAGGGCTACATTATTAACCTGAACGCAACTTACCGCCCGCCGACCAAACAGACAGGCCCGGGACGCAACTCCAACTTCAGCGCATCGCTGGGGGGCAACATCACTCTAAGGCCGGTAGTGACCAAAATAGAGTATTTCAGCGAAAGCACGCAACTGACAGACTACGACGGCTACACGGCCCGTGCAGGGAGCATACTGAACACTTTTGACAATGCCCGCCAGCCGAGAATCAACCTCACGGCAAAGGCAACTTACGACAAGATGATTGCGCGATATGGGCTAAAGTACATCGTGTCGCTAAGCGAGAATTACCTGCGCAGTCCGATGTATTACGGCGGAAGTATCAGTCCGATGGACGAGAGTGCCACCGACTTTTCAATACAAGTCAATTACAAGCCCTCGTCCAAGTTCAATATCGTAAATATCGCATCGACCGCCTATATAAACTCCTTCAGAAGCCGGGAACTGCTGTCAAGCAGGTTCCGTACAAGCGAGGTCTTCAAAATCCGCTGGTACATTTCAAAGCGGCTACGACTGATATCCGACTATTCCTGCACTTGGTATGCTTATACCGCCGGTACTGGGCGCAACCATTTTACGCAGATTCTCAACGCCGGAATCGAAACGCCGCTGCTCAAGGATAAATCCCTAACCATTGGTCTCTGGGGCTACGACCTGCTCAACTCGGGCTCGCTCTACACCACAGAAATCAACACCGCCATGATGTCCCAGACCTGGACTCCCACCTACGGCCGCAACATTATGCTCAAAGTGGTCTACAGCTTTAGAAAGAAGCAGTAAGCTTGTCAGAACTATGCGGAGGCATCTGCCCGCAGCGGTGTTTAGCCTATGCAGGCGCCGTTGGTGAGGGTTTCTTCGGGGGAGACGATGCGCATTTTGCCGTCGGCCTGGCGGGCCATCAGAATCATTCCTTTGGACTCGATGCCGCGGATTTTGCGGGGCTGCAGGTTGGCCAGGATACAGATCTGCTTGCCGACCATCTCTTCCGGAGTGTAGAATTCGGCGATGCCGGACACTATTTCGCGGACGTCCAGGCCGGTGTCTATCTTAAGGTGCAGCAGTTTGTCGGTCTTGGGCACGCGCTCGGCCTCCAGCACGGTGGCGGTGCGGATGTCCATCTTTTCGAAATCTTCGAAGGTGCACTGCTCCTTGGCGGCTTCGACGGCTGCGGCGGGGGCGGCGGCCTTCTCGGCAGCTGCGTTGGCGGCCTTGATGGCCTCCAGCCTGTCTATCTGCTTCTGAATCTGCTCGTCTTCTACCTTGGCGAAGAGCAGTTCTGCGGCGTTAAGGGAGTGGCCGGGGGCGAGGATTTCGCCGCTGCCGACAGCTTCCCATTCGCGACTTTCCATATTCAGCATCTTTGCGAGTTTTTCCATTGAGAAGGGGAGGAACGGCTCGCACGCGATGGCGATATTGGCGCAGAGCTGGATGGAGTTGTAGAGGATGGAGGCGGTGCGCTCCATATCGGTCTTGGCCACCTTCCAGGGCTCCGTGTCGCTTATGTATTTGTTGCCCAGGCGGGCGAGGTTCATAGCCTCCTTTAGCGCCTCGCGGAAGCGGTAGTTCTCTATGTTCTCTTCTATCGCCGCGCGGATTGCGGGAATCTGGCTCATTACCTCTGCGTCAATGGCTTCCGGCTTGAGGTTGGCCGGCACTTTACCCTCGAAATACTTGTGGGTGAGCACCACGGCGCGGTTCACAAAGTTGCCCAGGATGGCCACCAGCTCGCTGTTGTTGCGTGTCTGGAAGTCCTTCCAGGTGAAGTCGTTGTCTTTGGTTTCCGGGGCGTTGGCGGTGAGCACGTAGCGCAGCACGTCCTGCCCTCCGGGGAAGTCCTCCAGATATTCGTGCAGCCAGACGGCCCAGTTGCGGGAGGTGGATATTTTGTCGCCTTCAAGATTCAGGAACTCGTTGGCAGGGACGTTGTCCGGGAGGATGTATCCGCCGTAGGCCTTGAGCATCGAGGGGAAC